>JBDTRQ010000098.1:0-7621 GCA_039931535.1 Ignavibacteriota bacterium | reverse complement strand
CGTCTTTTGAGAGTGCTAACTAAACAAAATTTAACAAATAAAAGGAGCGAAAAATGAGCGAAATCAAATTAAAACCACTCGGTGATAGAGTTGTTATTGAACCTGCTGCTGCTGAAGAAAAAACAGCCGGTGGAATTATCTTACCGGATACTGTAAAAGAAAAACCAGTTGAAGGAACCATTATTGCAGTTGGTCCTGGCAAAATTGCTGATGATGGCAAAGTGATTAAAATGGAAGTAAAAGTTGGCGATAAAGTTCTTTACGGAAAATACAGCGGAACTGAAGTTACTATTAAAGGTACAGAATATTTGATTATGCGCGAAAGCGACATCTTCGGAATTTTAAGTAAGTAATTAAAAATAAAAATTAGAGGAAATATTTTATGGCAAAATTAATTATATATGATGCTGATGCACGCGCCGGATTAAAAGCTGGTGTGGATAAATTAGCAAATGCAGTTAAAGTTACTTTGGGTCCAAAAGGACGTAATGTAATTTTAGAAAAGAAATTTGGCGCACCAACGGTTACTAAAGATGGTGTTTCAGTTGCAAAAGAAATTGAACTTGATGACCCGATTGAAAATATGGGCGCACAAATGGTTCGCGAAGTTGCATCTAAAACAAGTGATGTTGCTGGTGATGGAACTACAACTGCAACTGTTCTTGCTCAAGCGATCTACCGCGAAGGTTTAAAGAACGTTACTGCCGGCGCAAATCCTATGGATTTAAAACGCGGAATTGATTTAGCAGTTATAAAAGTTATTGAATATTTAAAATCTGTGAGCAGAGAAGTTGAAGGAAGAAATGAAATAGCTCAGGTTGGATCAATCTCAGCTAATAACGATAAATCTATTGGTGATCTTATTGCTGATGCAATGGAAAAAGTTGGTAAAGATGGAGTTATTACTGTTGAAGAAAGCAAATCTGCTGATACAGTTTTAGAAGTTGTTGAAGGTATGCAATTCGATCGTGGTTACATTTCTCCATACTTTGTAACTGATACAGAATCGATGGAAACTGTTTTAGAAGATCCTTTCATCCTAATCCACGATAAAAAAATCTCCGCTATGAAAGATCTGCTTCCTGTACTTGAAAAAGTTGCACAGCAAGGCAAAGCAATGGTTATCATTGCTGAAGATCTTGAAGGCGAAGCACTTGCAACATTAGTTGTAAATAAAATTCGCGGAACTCTAAAAGTTGCAGCAGTTAAAGCTCCGGGCTTTGGCGATAGAAGAAAAGCTATGTTGGAAGATATTGCTGTACTTACAAACGGAACAGTTATCTCTGAAGAACAAGGTTACAAACTTGAAAACGCTACCTTAGAATATCTTGGAAGAGCTAAAAAAGTTGTTATCGATAAAGACAACACAACAATTGTTGAAGGCTCCGGAAAAACTGAAAACATTAAAAAAAGAATTAATGAAATTAAAGCTCAGATTGATAAATCAACATCTGATTACGATAAAGAAAAATTACAGGAACGTTTAGCTAAACTTTCTGGCGGAGTTGCAGTTCTAAAAATTGGTGCTTCTACAGAAATTGAAATGAAAGAAAAGAAAGCAAGAGTTGAAGATGCTTTACACGCAACTCGTGCAGCAGTTGAAGAAGGTATTGTTGCCGGCGGCGGTGTTGCTTTAGTTAGAGCTGCTAATGTTCTAGATAAATTAAAAGGTGAAAATGCTGATCAAAATACAGGAATTCAAATCGTACAGAAAGCGCTTGAAGAACCATTGAAACAAATTGTTAATAATGGAGGTTATGAAGGTTCAGTTGTGCTCTGGAAAGTTAAAGAAGGTAAAGATGATTTTGGATTTAATGCAGCTACCGAAAAGTATGAAAATCTTATCAAAGCTGGTGTTATTGATCCAACTAAAGTTACACGAACAGCGCTTGAAAATGCAGCATCTGTTTCTTCATTATTAATCACGACTGAAGCAGTTGTGTTTGAGAAGAAAGAAAGAGAACCAGCTATGCCAGCTATGCCTCAAGGAGGAATGGGTGGTATGGACGGAATGTATTAAAATTCATTCTGTTAATTTTACAAGGCGAGGTTTCCCCTCGCCTTTTTTGTTTTAAATCCATCCTATTTCGATGGCAAGGTATTTGAAATATTCATAAAAACTGATTTTTATCATTCAGAAATAATTAGATATTATGAATTCAAATACTCAGAATGATTTGAAATCTAAAGAATTACTCGCAAGGGGAGTAAAATCTTCAGAAATCATCGCTGTCAATTCAAATAAAATGAATGTTGGAAGTGGAAATTACTTCCTAAACGCAAGTAAATTTGAAATACTTTCAGTAAAGATGTTTGATCTTGAAGAAAGTCTTCAATCACAAAAACGTAATTATCTTTTGCAGTTTGATCACTCCAGAGCAAGCTACATCGCGGCTGAAATAACACTTAAAAATCCTAGTGCAAATTCAAACGAATCAATCTTGAGAGGATTAACAATTTGGTATTTGGAAGATGAAGAAGTTGGTAGAAATGATTTTAATCTTGAAGTAAAAAAAGATTGGGAACTTGTTGAATTTGTTCAAAGCTGGGGAACTCCTGTTCCTGGTTTTTGGAAACATGGTGAAGGAAGGATTGAAGTTTTATTGGAAAATAATTTAATCTTAAAACAAGTTTTTCAAATTGCTGATTCTGAGATTATTGATTTTAAGGTTGAAGAGAATCATAAAAATGAAAATCCAAATAAACTTGTTACACAACAGCCGAAAAAAATTGAACATCTTAATAAAACATTATTAGAGAATTCTTCTCTTCCCTCTTTGTTTGAAGAGTTTGATAATTTTATTGGATTAAATAATATCAAACAATCTTTAAAAGATTTTATAACCTATTTAGATTTTGTTAACGAACGTAAAAAACAAGGTATCGAAACAGAAGAAAGTTTATCTGCGCATTGCATTTTTCTTGGTAATCCCGGAACAGGAAAAACTTCAGTTGCTCGTTTGCTTGGCAAGTTTTTTAAATCAATTGGGATACTGGAAAACGGGCACGTTGTTGAAGTTGACCGCGCACAATTAGTTGGTGAATATGTTGGAGAAACTGCACAGAAAACTGAAAAAGTTATCAATCAAGCACTTGGCGGAATTCTGTTTATCGATGAAGCCTACTCTTTAAAACGCGATAAAAACGGACAAGATTTTGGGCAGGAAGCAATCGATATTATATTAAAGCGTATGGAAGATTATAAAAATAAATTTTTTGTAATTGCGGCTGGTTATCCAGAATTGATGGAAAATTTATTGGAATCAAATCCGGGTTTAAAATCACGCTTTATTTATCAATTTACTTTTGATGATTATTCCGCCGAAGAACTTGCTGAGATTTACAAAATGTTTGCAACCAAAGAAAAATATACACTCGCAAAAGAAACAGAATTATTATTATGTGAAAGATTAGAAAATAAAAACAGTAACAAAGATGCAACATTTGGTAATGCAAGATTCGTAAGAAATCTTTTTGAGCAATCTAAAATAGAATTGAGCAAGCGTTATCAACTTTTAGAAGAAAACGAAAAGAATTTTTCCGTGTTAAATACATTAACTAAAGATGATATACAATCAGCTTTTTCTCTAATAGAAAACAGAACTGATGCAGGCGCTTTAGATAAGAAGGTTGACAAATATTTAAATGAGTTAAATCAACTTGTTGGACTCGAAGATGTTAAAATCACTTTTAATAAAATTATTACTTCACTAAAGGTTGATAGACTAAAAAAAGATAGAGCAATTTCATCAATTCATAAAAATTTAAATTCAATATTTATTGCTGAACACGGATCTGGAACAACAACTGTTGCACGGCTTTATGCTAAAAGTTTAAAAGAATTAGAACGATTGAGCAAAGGACAGTTGATCGAAATTGACAGTTCAACATTTTATGGTTTAAATAAAATTGATGCTTATTTAATGATAGATGAGTTGTTCAAAAAATTATTGGGAAATGTAGTTCTTGTAAACGATGTTTCTGCTTCACTGCAATGCACAAACGATTTTAGCGATTCGTTATTACAATACTTTTTGAAAAAACTTTATTTAATAAATGATGATGTTGTTGCAATTTTTTCAGGTTCAGCAGCAGAAATTGAAACGCTAATAAATAATTTTCCTTTGTTAGAAAATCAGTTCCCAAATATTTATAGTTTTGAACCTTATTCAACCAGACAGTTATTAGAAATCGCGTTAAACATCTGTCAAAAAAATAATTATCAGCTTGATGAAGGCGCCTGGCAGCAAATGCTGGAAATAATAGTGGAATTGAAAAAAGAAGCACGCAAGAATTTTTATAATTCACGAACAATAAAAGAAATAATATTTAAAGCAATTTCACATCAAGAAGATAGAATTTTATCCGTTAAAGATATTAAGGAAAGTGATTTGATGATAATAACTTTTGATGATCTTACAAAACTGCGTTCTTCAGGAATTTAATATTGATTGTAATCCTTTCTATATTTATTCAAATTCATTTATACATATTGCTATAGATTATAATGCTTGAAATTAAAAATGTAACAAAAAAATTCGGTTCATTTACCGCTGTGAACAATTTGAATCTTACTGTAAAATCAGGAGATTTTTTTGGATTTATTGGTCAAAACGGCGCCGGAAAAACTACCACAATCAAAATGGTTTCCGGTTTATACAACCCTACTTCCGGTAGTATATCTATTGGCGGATTTGATATTTACAAAGAACCAATCAAAGCGAAATCACTTATTGGATACATTCCGGATCAGCCATTTATTTATGAAAAATTAACGGGACGCGAGTTTTTATTTTTTAGCGGTGGATTGTACTCAATTGAAAAGAATAAACTAAAAAAAATTATTAATGAGATTATTGAGCAATTAGAAATTGGTGATTGGGTGGATAAACGAACTGAAGAATACTCACAGGGGATGAAACAAAGAATTACAATTGCATCAGCACTTCTTCATGATCCAAAACTTTTACTTGTAGATGAACCAATGGTTGGGCTTGATCCGCAAAGCGCTGTAATTGTTAAAAATATTTTAAAAGAAAAAGCGAAAAATGGTGCTGCGATTTTTATGTCAACTCATAGTTTAAATGTTGCAGAAGAAATTTGTACAAAAATCGGAATAATAAAAGACGGCAATATGATTTTTTCAGATGACACAAAAGTTCTTGAAACCATAAAAGGATCAAATCATCATAGTTTAGAATCGTTGTTTCTGCATCTTACAAAATAATGAAAGAAGTAGCTCACATACTTTATTATAAAATTCTGATCTTCCTAAAAGCAAACTCCCCTTTTAATTTTTCAGCAGTCGTTAAAAGTATTGGATCAACAATTGTGTATTCAATTTTTGCTTACGGCTGTTTTATAATGACTTACAACACGATTAACTACTTACTTGTAACAGTAAAAATTGGTTCATTTTTACTTCATCGATTTGTGCTTGTTGTACTTTTTATTTTTTTTATTGCAATCAATGTTGGAAACATGGTTGTTTCATTTTCAACACTTTATAAATCAAAAGAAGTATTCTATTTAATTACAAAACCAATTTCATTTACAAAGCTTTTTTTAATAAAATTTTTAGATAATTTCTTTTACAGTTCAACAACACTTCTGTTAATAGTAGCTGCTGTGTTACTTGGTTATGGATTTTATTTTAATTTAAGTTTTTGGTTTTATCCATTTGCGTTATTTTTTCTTGTTTTGCCATTTATGTTTACTGCAGGTGCCGCTGGCGTTATTGTATTATTGATTGTGCTTAGATTGGCTGGTAAATGGGGCTTAAAACGAGTTCTAATATTTATTGGTTTAATTTATTCATCGAGTGTAATTTTATCTTATTTTATCAGCAATCCGATAAAACTTGTTGAAAGAGTTTTTGATTACTATCCAAACATAAATCAATACTTTGGATTTTTAGAAAGCGGTTCAGTAAAATTTTTACCAAACTACTGGATAGCTGAATCTCTCTATTGGATTTCAGAAAATAAAATTGATAGAGCGATTCCTTTTATATATGCAAATCTTGTTACTTCGATATTTGTATTTGGAGTAGCGCTATTCCTTGCAAAGAAATGGTATTATCAAACATGGCTAACATCGCTGCAAGTAAACGCAGAATTAAGGAACAAGAATAAAAGTAAAATTCAGTTTTTTGGATTTCATAAAAAATCTATACTAAACGGATTTGATGAATCAATTTTGAAACGAGAATTTTTTCTATTTTTTAGAGAACCAAGCCAGTGGCTTCATCTTTTAGTAATGATTTTTCTTATCACGATTTTTATTTCCAGCATTTCTGGTATCGATATTATAATCTTAAAAGCATATAACGAATACTTAAAAACAGTTGTTTATTTGATCGTTTCGTTGTTTAATGTTTTTCTTGTTGCCTCATTGTCATTAAGATTTGTATTTCCATTAATAAGTCTTGAAGGTGAAGCCTTGTGGAAAATACGAAGCGCACCGATAAATTTTAATGATTTACTTATTAAAAGACTGGCAATATATTTTATATTGATTTTCTTTTTTGGTCAGTTAATAAGTTTCTTTTCAAACTTTCAGTTTCCGGCAGCACTTTCAATCGTTGCACAAATTAATGCTGCACTAACCACAATAACATTAATAAGTTTAAATTTTGGTATGGGTGGCTTGTTTGCAAACTACAAAGAAAAAAATGCAATTAGATTAGCTTCATCGCAAGGCGCTTCAATAACATTTTTATTTACATTGTTATATCTAGTTCTAATAATTGCAATACTTTTTATTCCTGTTTCAAATTACTTTTACGCACTTGCTCACGGCATAAACATTTCAATTTGGAATTTACTTTCATCAAGTATAATTCTTTTTGCGTTAGCTGTTGTGATATCTTCAGTTTCGATAAAACTCGGTTTAAAATCTTTTACAAAGGATTTTTAATTATTAAACAAAAAAAAGTTCATCCCACTAAAGTGAGATGAACTTTGAATAATAAACTATATAAAGTTCTATTACTTCATTAAAGTAAATTTCTTTGTCGCAGTAAAATTGTCTGTTGTTAATTGATAGAAATAAATTCCACTACTTAAACCAGTTGCATTAAATATTACGGAATAATTTCCGGCACTCTTAGTTTCATTAACCATTGTAGCAACTTCTTTACCAAGAATATTGAAAACTTTAAGCGATACATTACTTGTTGTTGGTATTGTAAAACTAATAGTTGTTGAAGGATTAAATGGATTAGGATAATTTTGATTTAATCGATATACGGAAATAGTATTAAAATCATCTTCAACATCAGTAAACATATTAGCAGCACCACGAGTTCTTGGAATCAATATCTGCCAATTTGCACTTCCATCAGGATATCTACCGTATGAAGCTGCTGTATCAGTAATTGCAACTAAATCAACACTGTCTATTACCATTCCACCAGCATTTTCAAACCAAACTTTTTCTCCACCGCTTGATAAACCAAAACCGCTTGCTACAGTATCATCAACAGTAATTGCTAAAAATCCATTTGCAGGAATTACACTTCCGGCAGGGAATAATTTTTTTGGTTTAGATCCTGATTGTCCGCCGCTATCATAAATCTTATATCCTGTAATATCAACTGAATCTGAAGATGGGTTGTAAA
>JBDTRQ010000097.1:0-3829 GCA_039931535.1 Ignavibacteriota bacterium | reverse complement strand
CTTTTTTCAGGACCATAAGTCCAAAATACTCTACCAGCAGCGGGTACATTGTTTTCAAGATATGATTGGAATACTTTAAAGCCGTATTTAATTGTTAGAACTTCAATTTCGTGAGTGGAAAGGCTATTAGAGCGTGGATTGGTTTCTAATAAATGGAATGCTTTAATAAGTTTATTAAACAGTATTTTTTCTTTACCAGCTAATTTACCGCAATCATATTTATTACTGAGATCATTCCAATAATCTTCAACATCAGGAATACCCAGAACAATTTCGAAAGTCATAATGTATTATTGGTATTTCTTCAAGTTAAGTGGCTTTGAGACTTTGCCTTTTTTTAGATTTTCGACAGAATTATCTATTATTTTTAATGTGCTTTTGGGAATGATATTCGGATCAACCAAAATGCGCGGATTAAGTACAATTTTTCCATTCCTATAAACCTGAACGGCATAGTGGCTGTGTTTAGCACCGCGAATTGTTAACCTTTTTTTAGTATCAATGGTTGCGGTGTATTCGTTTTCAATTATTTCAGACATAATAAATCCATTTCTATTATTAGTGGGAAATCCCACCAGAAACATAGTGGGAAAAACTTAAATATGCAAGTAATTTAATAAAGTATAATATACAATTAGGAATTAAGAGCGGGCGAAATTCATTAAGTCTTTGAAGTTGCCACCATCTGCATTTTTTAAGGCATTTAGATAAGAAGTTCTGGTTGTGCCCGCAGCAGTGAGATTTGTGCTTCCCCAGGTAAACTCATCTTTTCCAAAACCCTTATTGATTAATACATCTGCAATTAATCTTGAATGACGACCATTACCATTTGGGAATAAATGAATTTGAACAATCCTGTGACTGAATCTGATTGCAATTTCATCTTCTGAAAAAGTTTTTTGTTTAATCCAATATTTAGTGTTGTCTATAAGATTGCGGAGATGAATCGGAATTTCAAATTTATCTACGCCAATATTTTTATTTGAATTTCTAAAAGTACCAGCCCACAGCCAAACGTTACCAAGCATTTTTTTATGAAGTTCTTTAATAAAACTTTCTGATAAGATTTTATCGGTATTAATATTTATTTTAAGCAGCCAAACTTTTGCTTCTTCAATATTGAGCTGTTCAAACTCATTGAGCTCACCGAGAGTTGAGACAGTTTTTATAATCAGACCATCTTTTTCATCTTCATCAAGCGGGGTTTGACCATTTATATAATTGAGTTCTAATCCCATAAGTATTTAGGCATTTCGCTTTTTATCTGCTGTGCTCTATCTTTTATAGCTTTTTTAATTCTTGCAGGATTATTCTGTTGATCTTCAAGAGCCATAGTATGAGATGTTTTAAGAACAATTTGCTGAGCAATTTCTAATGCACGTTTTTCAATCATTTTATCGAGTGAGCCATCTTTTGGAATAAAGCCGTAAACGAGTTTTAATTCTAATGAAGCAGCAAAATCTTTTAGGCTTTTAATAGTAATAGAATCGTTACTTTCTCTTTTTTCCATTTCTTTAACACCAGCCGGTGTTATGTGCATTTTATTTCCTAATTGTTTTAAGGAAATTCCTAATGCTTGACGAATATTATAAATCCATCCTTCTGGCGGCAATGGTAGTTTAGAAAGAGATGAAATTTTCTTTATTTTTTTATCAATTTGTTCTAAAGTTAACTTATTAACTAAATTCTGCATTATTTACTCCTTTTGATTAGTGAATAATACACACATATATGAAAATAATCAATAATAATTACACATATATATGAATATATTTGATAAAAAATACACGTATATGTGTAAAATGAAGTTTATTCATAACCCCTCCTTTATCCTCCACCTTTCTAAAAGGGGAGGAGATAAGACATAGTGTGCTAATTACTGTTCTGTTGAACCTGCTTGCGGTAGGCAGGTCTGAAGGATGAAGTTAAGGCAACAATATTTTTTACATTAAGTTCCCGCCACGGCGGACAGGTTTTACTTGCTGAATAGTGTTTGTCAAAACACACAGCCCTTTACAAATGCTCAATTAACAATTATCAATGTTCAATTAAAGAGATGGTGTAGAATATTTGAGGCGATTATGAATCGATTGAGTTATTTAGCAGCCAATTATCGATTAAATACGGGCAATTTGTACAAAGCGATTTATCCGCCAAATAACCGCCATAACCGCCACATTTCAGCCATTTATCCGCCGTTTTTAAGCTGATAATAAGTTCCTTTCTTTTCGCCAATTTTTTCAAATATACTTGATACAACTAATTGCTCAAGATCGCGCAATGCAGTTCTTCCTGAGGTGGTAACGAGAGTTTGAAAATCTTTGTTAGTTATTTTTTTATTTTCTTTTACGAACAATACTGCTTTTATTTGACGATCGTTTAGACCAAGTTTTTTAAGTTGTTCTTCAGTATATCGATCTTTGAATATTGTAACCTTAACGCCCCCATCAATGCCGATTAATTCCGGTTCAGGCAATCCAGCTTGGCTACAGGAATTAATAATTTTAAGTGTGCCTCTGCCCCAAGTATCTATATATCCACCTTTGAAACAGGCATCTGCTATCAATGGATTACGCGGACGAGATGGATGCTGCCGTTTAAGTGATTCAAAAGTTAATCCTTCAGGAAGATCACCTTCGTTCCAAATAGTAATTTTATCATCATAAACTCTAAGTTGAATTTGAGCACCAGAGTAATTTTTATGCACTAAAGCATTTAATAACATTTCTCTGATTGCTGCAACAGGATATTCACCTTTTTCAATTCTTTGGAGACCTTCAAAATCTATTTTCTTTGTAAGAAATTTATTGTTGAGAATCTCAGGAACATCAAAAAGTATTTTGAGAATATTGCCTTCTATAACTTCCTGAGAAATTAAATCATCATCTGTTTTACCAAATCGACCAATCTTTACTGAAATATTGGGATAGAATTTACCAGGGTCTTGTGCGAATAGGATGACGGCACCGCGTTTAATTTTTGTACCATCGGCTAAACGAAGTTTTTCGAGCAAAGCTAAATCTTCTAATTCATTTTCGAGAGTGATTCGACCAGCTTTTTCAACAGCAACTTTATATTTGCCAATTGAAGCTTTACTCAAATCATCAATAGTTGCACGTTCTTCAATCACACCATCCCAAGTTTGACCTGATTTATGAAGTAAGAAATCATTTAGTGTGTTACCAGTGATTTCAACGGTTGTACTACCACTGCGAACATAATACTTTCCTCTTAATGAAATTGCGACGAGGTAAGGAATAACAATAATTTCAATGTATTCTAAATTGTTATCTGCTAACAAATTTATTTCTGTAGTAATTCCTAAATCGTTTCTGATACGACCGGGTAAATCAACCATTAAAATTTTTGAATCAGTAACGCCAACAGTGTTACCATTATCCTCTTTACCGATATAGAGTTTACCACCGTTGCTATTTGCAAAAGCACAAATAGTTTTTAAGTTATCAGCGTGCCAGGATTGTTTGTATTCTATGTTTTGGTTTTCAGGCATTTTAAGTGTTAAATATTATTACTGTTATAATAATTACTTTTCTTGACACAAGAAAAGTAACAAAAGAATATTCACTTTAAAAATAAATGCTAAAATTCTGTTACACTACACTAAAAGAAAATAACTCGTTCGTAGAACTCACTCAAACAGATTTTCTTTTTTAACGTTGCGTTACACAGAATTTATTGACCTGCCTTTGCCGGCAGGCAGGCGCATTTCTTTTTATGTGCTAAGGAAGAAATGGTAGGTGTTTTGTGAAGTTATAAACCTGAAAGAGCAAATGTTAAGCAAGACTTTTTTGCTTTTAAGTTGCAATTG
>JBDTRQ010000096.1:0-7760 GCA_039931535.1 Ignavibacteriota bacterium | reverse complement strand
AAAATTAGAGCCGCACACATACACTTTGGCTGGGGCAGTTTTGCCATCTTTGGTGTTAAATGTTATCATTTTGCCTTTTGCCTCTTTTAAAGTAAATGCCGCTGGAATTTGGTGTATATCTCTAAAATCCTGTTGTTCTGAAAAAGATGTGAACGAAACTGATTTTTCTGTTGAACAGCAAGATTTTTTTTCTTGTGCAATTGAGATAAACTGAATACCAATAAAATACAACATCACAAAAAATACTCTTATCATAAGTGCTCCTTTTTATTTTTGTTTGATTAAATACAAAACCTGTAAATAAGATAATAACTTCCATACTTAAAATCATTGTAAAAAAAACATTTTGGGTTTAGATTAAGTCCATTCAATTATAAACTTATTGCAATATGCTTAAATATTTTATCACCCTGTTTTTAGGATTTGTGCTGATTATTTCCTGCGCAAGTAAAGATGAAAAACTTCAAAATTACAAAGACTACATCAAAAAAATCTCTGATGAGATAAAAGTCGAAAATGGCTTTAAAACAATTAAGGTTCTTGGAGAAAGAAGATCGATCTTCAGCTCTTATTTTATTAATGATAATTTAGTTTTTATTAATGAAGATATAAGTATTGGTAATCGCGGTTCATCAGCAAACCAATATTACTTTAAAGACAATAAATTAATAAACTACAATCAAAGAACACTTTTAATGAGGGATGATTCCTTAAACATCATAACAAAAACTATGGTAAATCTTGAATTGTTTTTAGATGGAAAAGAAATTCTAGAATCACAATATTGGATTGGCAGTGTTCAAACTGTGTTAGTTGAAAAGGATGTTAATAATATTATAAATCATGTAGAATTACTAAAAGATTTAGCGATTAAAAACAGACCAAGGAATAAATAGTTTTTCATTCATAAGGATTTCTGAAATTTTTATTTTCAAATCAGCGTACTATATTTGTTCAAGTCTGATTAACAAAATTTTTCCCACTTAATAAAAACAGGAGTAATATTTGGTAGCTGATAGAGTAAAAGAAATTGGTGCTTCACCAACAATGATGGTTGCGGCTGAAGCAAAGAAATTAAAATCAGAAGGTGTTGATGTAATTGATTTAAGCATGGGTGAACCAGATTTTCATACGCCTAACAACATTAAAACTGCAGGTATAAATGCGATCGAAGAAAACCGCACGCGCTACACACTCAATCAAGGCACTAACGAATTAAGAACTGCAATTTCTGCAAAACTTAAACGCGATAATAATCTTGATTACAAGTTAAATGAAATCATAGTATCCAGCGGCGCAAAGCAAAGTGTTTACAACAGCATACTTGCAACAGTTAACCCTGGTGATGAAGTTATTATTCCAGCTCCATATTGGGTTTCGTATCCCGCAATGGTTTCACTTGCCGGTGGAAAAAATATTGTTATCCAGACAGATGAAAAAACTGGATTTAAAGTAACGCCAGAGCAGTTGCAAAAAGCAATCACGCCAAAAACTAAAATGTTGATTCTATGTAATCCATCAAATCCAACAGGTTCTGCTTATGCAAAAAATGAGTTGGAAGCATTAGCAGAAATAATTCTAAAAAATAATTTCTATGTTCTTGCGGATGAAATTTATGAAAAATTAGTTTACGATAATTTTGAGTTTATAAGTTTTGCTTCACTATCCCCGGAAATAAAAAAGAAAACAATACTTGTAAACGGTATTTCAAAAACTTATGCGATGACTGGCTGGCGAATTGGTTATACAGCCGCACCGGAAAATATTGTAAGTGCAATTAATAAAATTCAAAGTCATACAACATCGCACGCTTCATCAATTTCTCAGCACGCCGCAATAGAGGCAGTTGCGGGTCCGCAATATGTTATACACGAAATGCTGGAGGAGTTTAGAAATCGAAGAGAATATTTTTATAATGAGTTAACATCCATCAAAGGAATAACTTGCTATAAACCTGAAGGAGCATTTTATCTTTTCCCAAATATATCGCACTATCTGCATAAGAAATCAGATATATTAAAAATAGAAAACTCATTTGATTTTGCAATGCACTTGCTTTACCAGGCACATATTGCAGCGGTTCCTGGCAGTGCTTTTGGAAGTGAGGGATATTTGAGAATGTCTTATGCAACCTCGATGGATCATTTGCACGAGGCGATTTTTAGATTGAAGAAAGCTTTAGAGAAAATTCAATAAACTATTTTGTAACGTACAGTAAAAGTGATTTATAAACTTTTTCTGTCGGAAAATCTTTTCCAGTCCAAAGAGTAAACGATTTTGAAGCCTGCTGCACTAGCATATTCAAGCCGTTAACTGTAATTGCGTTTTTAGATTCAGCTAATTGCAAAAATTTTGTTTTAACAGGATTGTAAATCAAATCAAAAACAATCTGGTCTTTAATAAAAACATCTGCAGTAGTTAAAACACTGTCATCAATTGCAGGATACATACCAACCGGTGTTGCATTAACAATCAAAGCACAATTATTAAGAGTTGATATTAAATCAGGCTGCTGTAATTCTTTAGTAATTATAGTATCACATTTCATTTTAGATTTGAAGTGCTGCCTAAGAGTTTCTGCGTATTGCTCTGTTCTATTAACTAAAAATATTTTTTTAGGTTTAAAATTTCTAACGAGCGTATAAATTAGCGCGCGTGCAGAACCACCGGCACCAATTATGCAAACTTCATTTCCGCTAATCTGAGTTTTAAAAGGTAAGAGAGATTCCAGAATTCCATTTACATCGGTGTTGTACCCAATTAATTTCCCATCCTCATTAACAACTGTATTAACTGATCCGATAAAAGATGCCTCTTCAGATACTTTGTTTAGATATTCCACAACTTTAACTTTATGCGGAACAGTAACATTAAATCCTTTTAGTCCTAAAGCTACAGAACCGATAACGGCATTTTTTAAAGTACTTGAATGAACTTCAAAAGGCAAATAAATTAATCGTGTACCTGTTAGTTCGGCAGCAACGTTAAATATAAATGGAGAAAAACTTTGTTTGATCGGATAGCCAATTAAGCCAATCACATCAGTGTTTGAATAAAATGAATTTTGCATAAGATAAAATTACTAAATTTTTCTAAACTTACACTTCACCAATTAATCTTTTAAACAGTTTGGATGATTTAATTTCCGGATATTCCTTTTCAAATTCAGTTCTAATTGTTGGATCAAACTGGAATGCCGATTTAAGACATTCGATTGCTTCCTGCGTTCTGCTTAAAACAAAATTAGCTTTTGCTTTGCCATAATAAGATGCTGCATCTTTTGGGTTTATTCTTATACATTCATCAAAAGCTTTTAGTGCATCTAACCATTCACCAATTTCAAAATAAGTTTCAGCAAGATTAAACCAAACTTCAGAATTATTCGGTTCTATCTTTGCGGCTTCAGAATAACTTACTATACTATCTTGAATTTGTCCCAGCGAATATTCAAGATCGGCTTTTGCATACCATGCTTCAGCGTCGTCTTGTGAAAGTGAAATCGCTTTATTAAAATCCTTTAAAGCTAATTGATATTTACCCATAGAATCATAACAGAATCCGCGTGAAAGATAAGCATCGTAATATTCATCATTAAGTTTTATTGATTCTGTATAATACTTTATTGCTGCCGGTAAATCATCAAGTTCTTCATAAATATTTGCAATGTTGTAAACAGCCGCTTCATCATGCTTATCAATTTCAAAAGATTTTCTAAAACAAGCTATAGCTTCCTGCAAACGACCAAGGTCTGCAAGTGCATTGCCTTTATTAAACCACGCACTTGAAAAATTTTCTCGAATTGATAGCGCTAAATCATAACTGTTAATTCCTTGCTCAAGTTTTTCCATCTTTACTAAAACTATACCACGATTGTACCATCCATTTGGATTATATGGATCAAGCTCTAAAAATTTGTCGTAAGATTCTAAAGCTTTATCAAGTTGTGCGGAGTTTTCGTAACAGAAACCAAGTTCATAATAAACTTCAGAATACTCAGGATCTCGTGCAACAACTTTATTAAAATATTCTATTGCTGTTTTAAGATGTGCTCTTCGTTGAAAAAGCAAACCAAGACTAAAGAGTGCATCATCATTTTCGGGATCGAGCTGTAAAACTTTTTCAAGCGATTCCTGAGAGTGATCATACAGTCCAAGGTTTTCTTCTGTTGCAGATTTATCGATCAGCGTTTCAATATCATTTGGATTTAGAGATAATGATTGTTCATAAGCTAAGAGAGATTCGCCAAATTTGAACAAACCATTTAATACTATTCCCTTTTTTAACCAGTACTCGGAATTGTAAGGAAAGATTTCTAAAAATTTATCAAGCAAAAATAAAGCATCTTCATATCGATCAATATCCATGCACAATTGAATAAGTTCTTCAATTCTTTCAACAGAATCATAAACATAGCCGCTTTCAAGAATATTTTTGCACGAAGTTATTTCTTCATCAATATTTTCTTCGGGCAAATCAAATTCCTCTTCATTAGAAAATTCGGAATCGAAAAAAGACATTCAGTTCTCCTAATTGAAAATTATTTCAGGAAAAATCTATAACTAATAAAATAGAAAATCAAGGTGAGTATAAGTTGTTAGTTAATAATTTTTTTTATACAAAGTTATTTATACATAGCGCAGAATTTATTCTGCGTTTCCCGAATTAAATAGTAAGCTCAGACTGAAGTCTGAGCTACGAAATATATTTTTAATTTACTCTTAAAACTGCAGTAACTTTTTCAGCAGCTTCTTGCAAACTTTTGGCTACTTCAAAATGCAGATCAGATTGATCCAATAAATCAGCAGCTTCTTTTGCGTTTGTACCTTCCAATCTTACAACAATTGGAATTTTAACACCAATTTCTTTTGATGCATCAATAACGCCTTGCGCAACTCTATCGCATCTTACAATACCGCCAAAAATATTAATCAATATAGCTTTAACATTTGGATCAGATAAAATAATCTTGAATCCGTTTGCAACAGTTTCTTTATTTGCACCGCCGCCAACATCTAAAAAGTTTGCAGGTTCGCCGCCGGCAAGTTTTATAATATCCATTGTAGCCATTGCAAGTCCGGCACCGTTAACCATACATCCAACATTTCCATCTAATTTTATGTAATTGAGATTGTATTTTGATGCTTCAATTTCTAACGGATCTTCTTCATCTAAATCTCTGTATTCCAAAATATCAGGATGGCGATAAAGTGCATTGTCATCAAAATTCATTTTTGCATCAAGTGCTACAACACGATCATCATTTGTAATTACCAAAGGATTAACCTCTAACATTGATGCATCTGTTGATTCGTAAGCCTTATAAAGAGCTTTTATGAAAGGAATAAAACTCTTGAAAGCTTTTCCTTCAAGTCCTAAAGCAAAAGCTAATTTGCGAGCTTGATATGATTGTAATCCAACACCGGGTTCAATCCATTCCTTAATAATCTTTTCCGGAGTTTCTTCAGCAACCTTTTCAATCTCAACACCGCCTTCTGTAGAAACCATAATAACGTTTTTAGAAACAGCACGATCTAAAAGAATTCCAAGGTATAATTCTTTTTTGTAATCCAATCCTTCAGTTATAAAAAGAGTTTTAACAACTTTTCCTTCTGCGCCGGATTGATGAGTAACTAAAATGTTTCCAAGAATCTTTTCAGCATATTCAGCAGCTTTTTCCGGAGAAGTTGTAAATTTAACTCCGCCTTCCAAAACCAATGTATCTCTATCTTTTATATCATAAACTTTTCCTTTGCCTCTTCCGCCAGCGTGTATTTGTGATTTTACCACAAACTGATTTATACCTCGCTGCTGGAGTTGAGCAATTGCATCATCAAATTCTAACATACTTTTTATTGCAATACCATCCTGAACCGGCACACCAAATTTCTTTAATGTTTCCTTAGCCTGAAACTCATGTATTTTCATATAATGAACCAATCTTTCTCTCACCCTAAGAGGGGAGGATATTTTAATTTATGTTAAAAATTATTTTCTTGTTAGTTTATGCCACTGAAATTATTTCTTAGCTTCTTAGTTTTAGTTGTTCAGTGTTTCTTCGTGAGTGAAAAACTGCTAAAATATAAATGCGGTCATCAATAATCTCATAAATTATTTTAAATGGGAATCTTCTCACAACTTTTTTCCTATAATTTTCAAACTCTATCGGATAGAGACCGGGGTTTCTTTTAATTTTTTGTATTGCATCATCAATACAACGAACGAATTCTATATCAAGTCCCTTTTGTTGATTTCCATACCAAAGAACAGCTTCTTTGAATTCATCTTCAGCTCCAGGATGAAAAACAACATCCACCATTATTTAGTTTTTCCTAAAAACTCATCTCTTATTGCATCCCATTTTCTGCCAATTGCTGGATTCTCATTGAGTTCGTTACTCCTTATTGAAACGATCTCTCTTTGTACATCAGTTAAATCGAAAGATTGCTCTTCGCTTGCAATGCTATCCCATATTTCCTCGACCAAGAGAATCTTTTCGGAAACATTGAGTTTATTGATTTGAGTTTTTAGTTCATCATTCATTTTATTTCTCCTGCTTCTACTAATTTCTTTAATTTAAAAAAATATAACATCTATAATTCAATACCTATCTAAAATCTCCCTTCCCTTAGGGAAGGGCCGGGGATGGGCTTTTTTATTTTTCACTCATAAACGGATAACGCCAATCTTTCGGAGGATCGAAAGTTTCTTTTATCGTTCTTGCAGTCATCCATCGCATTAAATTCATTGCACTTCCGGCTTTATCATTCGTACCGGAAGCTCTTCCTCCGCCGAATGGCTGCTGACCAACAACTGCTCCGGTTGGCTTATCATTTATATAGAAGTTGCCTGCAGCATTTCTAAGTCTGTTTGATAACCTAACTATTTCATTTCTATCCTGTGCAAAGATTGCGCCTGTAAGTGCATAAGGAGAAGTTTCATCGCAAAGAGTTAATGTTTCATCAAGTTTGTTATCATCATAAACATACATTGTCATTACAGGTCCGAATATCTCTTCTTCCATTGTTTTGAATTTTGCATTGGTGGTCAAAATTGTAGTTGGCTCAATAAAGTAACCTTTTGAATCATCAAAATTTCCGCCTGTAATTATCTCCGCATCCTTTGAATCTTTTGCATACTTAATATATTCAGTTATCGTTTTAAATGCACCCTTATCAATTACAGCACCCATAAAATTTGTAAAGTCTTCTACATCACCCATTTTTATTTTACCGACTTCCGCAACATATTTTTCTTTAAACTCTTTCCATAAAGATTTTGGAATATACATTCTTGAAGCAGCAGAACATTTTTGTCCCTGGTATTCAAAAGCGCCGCGCAAAGCCGCAACAACAAGTGCATCAACATCTGCAGAGTTATGCGCAAATATAAAATCCTTACCGCCGGTTTCTCCAACAATGCGTGGATAATATTTCATATTTTTTAGATTATCGGAAATCATTTTCCACATATTTTGGAACACTTCTGTTGATCCTGTAAAATGCACGCCTGCAAGATTGGGATTAGTAAACGCAGGAATTCCAACTTGTCCACCTGAGCCCGGAACAAAATTAATAACACCTTTTGGTAAACCAGCTTCTTCAAATAATTTCATTAACCAGTATGCAGAATAAACAGCACTTGATGCCGGCTTCCACAAACTAACGTTACCAACAAGCACTGGCGCCGTTGGTAGATTGCCTGCAATAGATGTAAAGTTGAATGGTGTTACAGCAAAAACAAATCCTTCTAATGGTCTGTAT
>JBDTRQ010000095.1:0-6463 GCA_039931535.1 Ignavibacteriota bacterium | reverse complement strand
ATGATTGCAAACGGCAGTGGAACAATCATTAATATTTTATCGGTAGTTACAAAAAAAACTTTTACTAAAAGCAGTGTATATGCAGCCTCCAAAATGGGATTGCTCGGTTATACGAATTCGTTGAGAGAAGAAGTGCGTAAGTATAATATCAAAGTTATTAATGTTATTCCAGGCGCAACTTCAACAACAATCTGGTCTAAAGAAATGCGCAATCAATTTGAAAATAGAATGCTGAGCGCTGAGGATATTGCACGAGTTTTAGTTTGGGCGTTTCTTCAAAAGGAAAATATTGTTACTGAGGAAATTGTTTTAAAACCGATTGAAGGAGATTTATAAAATAGGTTTTCTCTGTTCTTGTTTAGTCAAACCTTCGAAGTATCAAAAACCTCGAAGGTTTAAAATTTATAGAATTGTTTAAGTTATTTTCTTCGTTTGTGCATCTTATCTTTCATTTCTTTTTTCATATCACCAGACTTTTCCATTTTTTCCATCCAGATTTTTCGTTGTGCACTATCTAATAAATCATAAACATCCATTTGGTGGTTTGCTCGAGCCAACGCAATATCATTTTTGATTCCGCTAAGTCCTTTTGTAAGATTTATCATTTCAACTCTGGTAATGTTATCAGATGATAAAAGTTTTTTCATATCCAAATTTTTAAAATCAAGCTCAGAATTAAGTTTTATTAGATTTTCTTCGTGTGATAATCTTAAAACGTCAATCTTTTTTTCTTGATCTTCAGAAAGATTCAATTGTGCTTTTAGATTCATTCTAAGATTTTTTGGCTGCTGATTATCTCTTTTTTGAGAATATATTTGCGGATTGAAAATTGTTATCGCAAAAAGAATGGATAGGGCAAGAATTAAGTTTTTCATTTTTTATTCCTTTCAATGAATATTTTTGATTTTGATATTTAGACAGCCTTGAATTACTTTTGGTTTAAAAGAAATTCAATTAAACTTTATTGTTCTGGCTTTTGTCTAATAAACAACTAAAAAAAACTGTATGCACGAATTAAATAACGATTTTGAACTTGCAAAAGATTTTTTAAAAGGCAATGAATCGGCTTTTAATAGGCTTGCAGTTAAATACCAGGAAAAAATTTATTGGCACGCACGCAGAATGACCGGAAATCATCTTGATGCCGATGAGATTGTGCAGGAAGTATTTATTGTTCTTTATAATAAACTAAAAACTTTTGAATTTAAATCGTCTTTATATACTTGGATTTATACTATTACCAATACACGAAGCATAAATTATCTAAAGAAAAGAAAATTAAAAAGTTTTTTTAGCCTTGATGAAATATTAAATAAAAATTTTAATCAAAAGGATGTAATTGATAATCTTGAATCCAAACAGAAATTAGCTATGATTGAAAAAGCACTCCAAAAATTGCCGGTTAAACAAAGAGAAGTATTTATTATGAGAAATTTTGATGAACTTAGTTATGAAGAGATTTCTGAAATAACTGACAAAAGTGTTGGAACTTTAAAAGCAAATTACTTTCATGCATTAAATAAGATTAAGGATTTGGTGAAGTATGATTAATAATGAAGAAAGATTTTTTTCATATCTAAAAGGGATTATGAATTCCGAAGAGTTAGAAAAGTTTGAAAACGATTTAAGTAAATCGGCAGACTTGAAGAATGAGTTTAATGAATATAAAAAACTGAATAACATCATTTCAGAAGTAAAAAGTATCCATTTGAATAGTGAATATTCTAATTCAATTATTACAAACTTCCGAAATCGTATTAAATTAAAAAATACTAAATCAGCTTTTCCAAAAATCAGGTATGCTTTTGCAGCCCTATTTATAGTTGTTGCGGGCTACTTTGTTATTTCTACTTTTACTAAAGAAAATCCGCAAAATATTAAATCTTTACTCGCTGGGTATTCTGAAGCAGAGCTAAATTCATTTAACGATAATTTTTACTCATCAAACATAGAAAATAATTTTAATGATTATGATTCTAATAAATTGGATTCAATCTATTCTGAAAATATTTTTGTAGGTATAATTGGATCGATAAACGAAAAACAATTAGACGATATCCTTAATATCAATAATGTTTCAGATGTGAACGATTATGTTACTGATAATGATGTTGATAAAATTTATTCACAGTTAATCGATAAAGAAATTTTATAAGAGGTTAATATGAAAAAAATAATTTTTGTTATTGCAATAATCTTATTTTCAACTACTTTATTTTATCCGCAAAAAATGCGAGACAAAATGATGCGGAATAAAGGTAAACTTGAACAGCTTGAAAAAGTAAAGTTAATTGAAGCATTGGATCTAAAAGAAGATGTTGCAGTTAGATTTTTTGCAAGACGTAATGAATCCAGAAATGAAATCGAAACTTTGGAAAATAAAGTTGATGACATTTTAGTTGAACTTGAAAATACATTCAATTCAAAAGATAAAAACATCGAAACAAAACAAAAGCAGCTTGTTGCAGAATTTTATAAAACCAAAGAATCTGTTGATCAAAAGAGAGTTCAATTCATCAAATCACTTGATGATATTTTAACAACCGAACAAATTTGTAAACTTATCGTGTTTGAAAAGAAGTTCAGAGAAGAGATCAGAAATGTTCTGTTGGATAAGAAACGTCATTAATTTCTACCCATAATATTTAAATAACACACCAAGTAAGTGTTGATTTTCTTAGCTGATAGCTATAATTTGACACCGCAAATTTGCGGAAGTGGTGAAATTGGTAGACACGCTATCTTGAGGGGGTAGTGCCTTAATTGGCGTGCGGGTTCAAGTCCCGCCTCCCGCACAATGTAATCCATTTTTTCAACCAAAATAGGAAGAACACTATGACGAGAAACAGCTTATTTTTAACTGCTTTAATTGTATTGAGCATATCTGTATTCGGTATTGCTCAAGAAATGAAACCTGAAGCAGGAAAGCTCTACAACGATGGTAATGCGTTTTTAAAAAACGGTAATTATAACGGTGCGATAGAAAAATACAATGCAGCGTTGCAAATTGAAAAAGATTACAGAATCTTTTATCAAAAAGGTGTTGCGCTAAAAAAAGCTGATAAATTGGAAGAATCTAAGCAGGCTTTTGAAGATTGTTTGAAACTTAACAGCGGATACGAAGGTGCATTAAATGCTTTAGGTGGAGTTTATTTTTCGATGGGAAATTATTCCGCTGCAGTAACCAATTTTGAAAAAATTCTAAATTCCGACGCAAGCAGTTCAACAAAAACAAAAGTTAAGAAAAATATTTCGCTCGCTTATGCAAAACTTGGTATGGAATCTTTATCAAGCGGCGATTCAAACAAGGGAATAGAATACTTAAAAAAATCTGTTGAAAATGATAACTACGATGCAGCTTATCTATCGCTTGCAAAAGTTTATTCCGAAACAGGTAAATATGATGATGCAATTGCTGCAGCACAAAATGCTTTAAAGTATCGTTCTAAAATCACTAAAGGCGGTCCATATTACTACATAGGCATGGCATATAAATTAAAAGGTGATACAGGAAAAGCTAAAGAAAATTTCAAATTAGCTTCGGATGATCCAACGTATAAAAAAACTGCTGATTACGAACTTAGTTTATTAAAGTAAAATTTTCAGTTCTTAAAAACCCTCGTTAATGCGAGGGTTTTTTTTTAAAATGGAATAAAATTGGAATTAAAAAATTTATCTGGAATTGAATTACTTGCGTTAGTAAGCGCTTCATCCGTGCTGAGGAAAGAAAAACAGTTTGATTTAATTCTAAAAGATATGGTGGCGAAAAAATATTCCATCAAAAAAATATATGAAGCGCTTTTACAGTCCTATCTTTTTGCCGGATTTCCATCCGCACTTATCTCATTAAAAAAACTTAGCTCTATTAAATCCAATAATAAAAATGATGATGGATATGATTTTATCAAATATAAAACTCGCGGCGAGAAAAATAGCCGAAAGATTTATGGAAATAAATTTGATAAACTAATTTCAAATGTTAAATCATTTTCGCCGGAATTATCCGAATGGTTAATTGTAGAAGGTTATGGAAAAGTTTTGGGAAGAAAAGGGTTATCAGTAAAGGAAAGAGAAATTTGCATCGTTTCAATTCTGGCTGCGTTAAAATTTAAAGACCAACTTTATTCTCACATAAATGGAGCGATTAGAGCTAAGACAAAAATTGAAGTGATTAAAAAAGTATTTAGCAATCTTGAAATTATATCTGCAAAATCATGCGCCAAATTTGGGTTAGAAGTTTTAGTTGATTATCAAAAATCAAAAAATAAATCATTTTAGAATCCTACCAAGAACATTTTTCCTCCAAATCCGTCTTAAATAAAGTTAAATTTTGAAGCATTTTTTTTAACACTTTTCTTTAGAAGATTCCTATATTTTGTTAAGTGGCTTGACTTTATGAATTTTTGAGGTTTATATTTGAATTAGATTTTAGAATTTTATTCTGATTTACCGGTTTTTGATCAAATGATAGACTTTTTTTGAATATTTGAATCTTGTTTGCAAGTATCCACCCAAATCTTTTTAAGGATTGAGTATGCTAAAATTCTTTTCGTTATTTATTCTTATTTCGTTTCTTCCGCAGATTTATTCTCAATCAACATCCCAAAAGTTTGATGATGCAATGACGGCATACCACAATCAACAATATGCACAATCAAACAGATTGTTTGAAGAATTTTTTAACGAATACAAAATAGTTGATGAAGTTTACGCGACTGCAAAATATTATTCCGCTGAATCTTTATTAAAACTTGGCAGAAAAGATGAAGCCGCAATTGGATTTGAATATCTTACCAGAACTTACAACTGGTCTAACTATCGTGATAAAGCATTGTACAATCTCGGTTTGATTTATTATAATTCCGGGAAATATGATTTATCGCGAAGCAGATTCAAACTCTTATTAAATGATTATCCAGAAAGTGATTTTTATGGTAACAGTCTTTATTGGGTTGGCGAATCATTCTCAACTGAGAATAAACCTAAAGAAGCAATCCAGTTTTTAGAAGAAGCGGTTGCCGATAAACGCAATCAAAAGTATGCTGATTATTCTTTGTACGCTCTTGCAAATGCTTATGAAAAAGTTGGTGATTATAATAACGCAGTAAAATATTACGATCAACTTTTAACTTATCATAAAAGTTCAACGCTCGCCACATCTTCTCAAATACGAATTGGAATTTGTTACTTTAAATTAAAAGATTACCAATCATCAATTGTAGAATTAAAAAGCCCAAGACTAACAAATCTTTCCGATGAGATGTATTCTGAAAGTATTTATTTACTTGCAACTTCATATTACCGCGTTGGTGAATATGACAACGCAGAAAAAAGTTATGAAGAGGTGCTACAAAAGTTTCCGGATGCAAAATATTTCCGCGATGCAAAGTATGGATTAGCATGGACTTACTTTCAACAAAAAAAATATAATGAAGCGTTCAATAGTTTTGATGAACTTTCGAGCGAATCTGATTCACTTGGGATAAAATCTTTACACTGGAAAGGTGAATGTAAACGGTATTTGGGAAAGAACAATGAAGCGAATGCAATTTACAAAGAATTTTTAGAAAAATATCCTAATGATCCTTTAGTGCCGGAAGTTCAGTATCAGCTTGGTGTGGTAAATTTTAACACTAATAATTCTGATCTTGCTACAAAATATTTAATCTCTGCAAATGCATCTAATGATGATGTAATTAAAGGTAAATCTTTTGCGATGCTTGGTGAAATTGAATTGAACAAAGGCAATTTTGAAGCAGCAAAAAATTATTTTGATATTGTTCTTGCAAACAAAGGCGCTGAAAAAGATGTTCATAATAGAGCTTTGCTGGGACTTGGAATTTCTTTGTTCCATCTAAATGATAACAAAACTGCACTTAAATATTTAAATGAATTAGAAAATTCTGATCCAAGTTTTGAAACACAAAAATTAAATTTCTTTTTAGCAGAAAATTATTTTGCTGAAGGTAATTATAAATCAGCAATAACTAATTATCAAAGCGCAGTTGGATCGGATCAGGAAATTAATTCTCAAGCTCTCTACGGAAGAGCGTACAGTTATTTTAATACCGGTGATTATGAAAATGCAGCTTATCAATTTGCAGATTACATAAAAAAATATCCAAATAATAAAAGACTTAGCGATTCAAAATTAAGATTAGCAGATAGTTATTTTGGAAGTAAAAACTTTTCCGCTGCAAGTAAAGTTTATCAAGAACTTTTTTCTTCAGATGCAAAACTTAGCACTGATCCTTATGCACGATATCAATATGCACAAGCGCTTTATAAATCCGGTAAAACTAATGAAGCGATAGCTGAATTTACATCAATCCAGCAAAACTTTCCAACTTCGGAATATGCGGAAGTTTCACTTTACACAATTGGCTGGATTTATTTTCAGAAAAAAGAATACACACAATCAATTGCACAATACAATATTGTGATTTCAAAATATCCAAAAACA
>JBDTRQ010000094.1:0-2736 GCA_039931535.1 Ignavibacteriota bacterium | reverse complement strand
CAGAAAAATTTAAACTAAGCGCTGATTTTCAATATGTTGGATGGTCAAGTTATGAAAAATTGGAAATAGTTTTTACTGATACAGACCCAGATGTAGTTATCTCGAGTCCCAGAATGTATGATGATTCATATATTGTAAGATTAGGCTGCGCTTATAAATTAAATGATCAAACCACATTTATGGGCGGTGTTTATTATGATAAAAATCCGGTTTCTACACAATATTTAAATCCATCTTTACCAGAAGGAAATAGAATTGGATTAAGCCTTGGTATTGAAGCACATATTTTTGAAAACCTAAGTGTACAAGGTTCATATCTCTTTATTCGTGGAGAACAACTTACTGTAACAGATAGTGAGGAGATTTATACACCTGGTGGAAGTAAATTTAATGGAACTTATAACTCTTATGCTAACATTTTTGGACTAAGTTTTCTACTTAGTTTATAAGGAGATTAACCAATATGAAATTAAAATTTAAATTCTTAACAATATTATTAATTAGTGCTCTATTTGTTATTAGTTGTGATGACTATACTGAAGTAGAAGCACCAGTTCAAAATAGCGTTAGCGGTAATGCTAACTTTGCAAGATTTGTATCGATAGGAAATAGTATTACGGCTGGATATCAAAGCGGTACTATTTATCAAAGCGGACAAATGTACAGCTATGGTAATTTAATTGCACAACAAGTTGGTACACCATACGAAATACCTTATGTATCAGATCCTGGTCTCGGCGGTAGAATGGAACTTCAAAATTTAACACCAACAATTTATTATAACCCTTCAAAAGGATCGCTGTTAAATGCAAACTATCCAGCACCATATAATAATCTTGGTATTCCGGGTGCCTTAACGTTTGATGTCTTATTTGCGACAAATTCAACAAACTGTGCATCAGCATTATTTGCAAATTCACCAAATCCATACTTTGATGTTATTTTAAGAAATAGTGTATTAAACAAAGGTACTCAATTAGAACAAGCTTTATCATTAGCGCCTACTTTTATTACCCTGTGGATAGGAAACAATGATGTACTTGGATACGCAACAAGCGGCGGAACATCACCAGCAGCACCAACTCCTTCCGCACAATTTGGACAGTTATTTGGTGGAATTGCTCAAGGTTTAAATCAGTACGCTACCCAAACCGGTGCTAAAGTGGTTGTTGCAAATATACCAAGTGTTACCGCAATACCTTTCTTTACAACTGTTGGTTATTTAGTTGCAATTAACCCATCTGTTGTATGGTGGCAGATTAGAGCATCACAAATCGCAAGCGGATTACCTTTTACTGGTTTAATATATGGAAGTCACGAAGGTGGTACTAATTTAGGACAACTACCGTATAAAATCGGATTTGCTGATTCTAGTGCACTAATTAATTTTACCACTCTAATAACATTAAAAGGTCAGACATATGCACCTTTGCTTGGTCAACCAACAGGTAAGTTTTATAGAGATAATAATTTAACAATACCACTCGGCGTAGATACGACTAAGCCATTTGGATTTCATCCACAAAATCCATTTCCTGATGCGTTTGTTTTAGACCCTGATGAAATTAATTCTGCTGGTAATGCTGTTACAGCGTATAACTCTACAATAGCAACCTTAGCTCAAAATTTTGGATTTGGTGTTGTGGACATAAATACAAAATTTAATCTATTTAGAGCAGGCGATTTTTCGGGTGGAACAGTTGTAAACGGAATTAAGTTTAAGACTAGTTATATCACCGGAGGCTTGTTCAGTTTAGATGGAGTTCATCCTTCAAATCAAGCTCATGGTATTGTGGCTAACGAATTTATTAAGGTAATTAACACAAAGTTCGGTGCTAGTATTCCTTTAGTAGATGTTTCAACAATTCCCGGAAGCATTTATTTTACCGGGAAGATAAACTACAAACAAGGTTACCCAATAATTCCAATTGAGGCTTTTGATCATCTATTGTTCTAAAAGGAATTAATCGTTTTCTTTAAGGGATGGTTTTTCCATCCCTTTTTTTTGGTTTTTGAAAAATATTAATGAGGTAATTAAATGAAAAATTATTTAATCAAGACGTTTTTAATTCTTGCTGTTTTTTTTCTGATATACGGTTGTGCATCATCTCAACAAAGTACAGATAATGAAAAACAAATATATGTTTTTGATGAGGTACCGGTAGAAAAAACAATTGAAGTTCCAAAAACAGGGGAGTATCCAACCTTAAAAGAAGCTTATTACGTTGTACAAATTGGAGCTTTTACTACAGAAGAAAAAGCAAAAGCTTTTGCTGAGTTAAGCAGACATAAAACAAATTATAAGTATAGTGTCATTTATGGTGAAAGTACAAAATTATATTTAGTTCAAGTTATTCCATTCTTTAAATCAAGAACCGAAGCAGAAGAGGTTAGAAATAATCTTTGGAAGCTGCAAGAATTTGTTGATGCCTGGATTATAACAGTAAACAAGTAAAAATAAAAAAAAGGCTGCTTTTTGAAGGCAGCCTTTTTTATTGGAAGAAATATCAATTTATTCTTCGTACCAGCTAACTACTCTAAAGAAATTAGTACTTGGGAAAAATGGAGGTCTAACCTTTGTAAACCTTGTATCATATTTGTGAACGTAGCTATAACCGTGGATTGGATTACCGGAACCATCATACTCTGCAGTCTCACGCACAGATTGACCAATAATTCCACCAACTAAATTCATTTTGTAAGCTTTCTTATATTTTTTATAATCTTCAATTACTA
>JBDTRQ010000093.1:0-1641 GCA_039931535.1 Ignavibacteriota bacterium | reverse complement strand
TTAGTCAGCCCTTAAAAACCGATTTTAGGTTTTAATAGGGTAGGGGTTGATTGAAAAAAATCAAATCGAGTAAATAAAACATTCGTTGTAAAAACAGCAAAAAAGATGATTTCCATTTTCTCATCATCCTCTTAAAGTTAAATGCTGCTGCTGATAGCATTACATTTATAGCATCACCGGTTATTCCCTTATAAAAATTACGTCTCATCCTGTGGTCTGACTTTAGGTGCCCTATCATTGGCTCTATTGCCGCTCTTCTGCTGAACTGTTTCTTTAATTTGTTCTGTTTGTATTTTGTTTGTGTCTTATTGTTAAATGGTTTTGGACTTTGAATCGTTACATCGTTTATTTTACTGACCCCTCTGTAACCTCTATCTACTGTGGCTGTCTTTATACTGTTTTTTTCTAACAACTTTTCTGCCTGGTCGATTGCCGGCTGAAGTGTGTGTCCATCATATGGATTCCTAAAACTCATTGCTCCTACTATTACGCCCGTCCTTTGTGTTGTTATAATTGATGCCTTATTGCCGAACTCGTACTTCTTTGATTCTTTTCCTTTGGAGATACATTCTACTTCTGGTTCGTGTAATGAATATACTTTGTGCTTATCATCTTTCTTCTGATTTAATACTCTCTTATACAACTCTAATTCTGATTGATACTGTGAATCGGGCTCTAAATTACGCTCTAATTCTCTTACTAATCTTCCTGCTATTGTTTTTACTTTCCTGTCCGCTTTACGTGCTTTGCCGTGATTCTTTGGATGGTTTCGAAATCTCTGATCTACTGAAAGTTTCTTTAGTGTTCTGCTGTAACTCTGTCGTACAGGCAAGTCTTCTTTGTCTGAGATCGATTTACATTTTGTAATGATCTTTCTGTGTAATTTATTATCTGTTGGATATGTTATATTCTTTTCTTGAACCGTTGTATCTATGCTTACATCCGGATCAAATCTATCATCCCCGTTTATACGAATGCTTTCTTTCAATATTAACTCAACTCCATCCTCACCAATTCGATTGCGGAAATGAACCAGTTCACTTGCTTCACAAGCAACCTTTGCTACAAACTCATTCTGCCCACACAGATATTGATAATAAACATTCTCCGAGTATTGTTCTACTACACTTTCATCTGAAATATTTCGCAGATGTTTTAATATCAATAGCCCTACCATTAGACGTATTGGCAAAGCTGGACGTCCATTATCTAAACAGTATAGAGGGCTGAAAGCATCTTCAAATTGCTGCCAGTTAATTTTTTCTGCCAATATAAATAACGGATGTTTCTGATCCAGTGTGTCTTTTAACGTAAAGAACATACTTGTTTGTGATTTCTTTTCTGCCTTTTTTATCATATTAATTTGCAAGGTTTGTTATACAAATCTATTAATTCTTGCATTTATTTCTTAGTCTTTTTCTATTTAATCCCTTTTATTTTATTGCCTTATGTGCTTTTTAAGGGCTGACTAATTAGTTTTTGAAAATTGCTCGCATCGAGCCGAGACTGAATTGTAATGGTTTTAGCCATAAAAGTTCCTTCGATTGTTAGTTAGAATTATTAGAATTGAATTATTAAGGTGTAATTCAGATTTGAATTACTCTAACTAATAAGTAGCGTGTAACCACTTAAGTCAATAGC
>JBDTRQ010000092.1:0-1737 GCA_039931535.1 Ignavibacteriota bacterium | reverse complement strand
CAATAGTAAATGATTTTTCCTCATTATAATTAACACCAATTCCGCCGCCAATATCAAAGTGTTTGAGCTTCAAACCGTCTTTTTCAATTTCAAAATATAAATCGGAAAGTTTTTGCACAGCCTCAACAAATGGATCAATAGAAGTTATCTGAGAACCGATGTGCATGTCAATTCCGGTGAACTGGATATTAGAAAAATCTTTTCTTCTTTTGTAAATAGAAAATGCAGTTTTAGAATCAACACCAAATTTATTTGATGATAATCCTGTAGATATATACGGATGAGTTTTTGCATCAACATCGGGATTAACGCGAATCGCAACTCGCGCTACTTTATCCATCTGTTGTGCAATTTTATTTATCAGTCCAATTTCTTCTTCAGATTCTGCTTTGATCATTAAAACATTATGCTCTAATCCAAGCTTAATTTCATTCTTTGTTTTGCCAACGCTTGTTAAAATTATTTTAGAAGGATTGGCTCCCGTTTTTAATGCACGAAATAATTCGCCTTCAGAATTTGCATCAACACCGCTGCCGAGTTTAACAAAAGTGTTTATCACACTTAAATTAAAATTGGCTTTCATTGCGTAAAATATTTTATGATTTACATCCTTAAAAGCATTCTCAAAATCTCTGTACTGTTTTATGAAATGATTCTTGCTGTATATGTAAAGAGGAGTTTCAAACTCTTTTGCTAAATCTTCAACTTTAATATTTTCAACATAAAGTTGATTGTTTTTGTATTTGATAAATTCTGTTTGTAGGTAGTTCATAATTCCATTCTTATTTTATTTAGATCACCCTTCGACGGAGTTTATCCCGATACTTCGGGGCTCAGGGTGACAATGGTTTTGCGTTTCATCAGAAGTCATGCTAAGCGAAGTCGAAGTATGACAATTCCATTTGTTTACTTTCCTTACAAATTGTACTTAATAAATTCATTCAACAAATTATAGTTTTTCAAATTATTTAAGTATCTCATTTCATCTATCTTAAAAGGCACCCTTCGACTCCGCTCAGGGTGACAATGGTTTTGCGTTTCATCAAAAGTCATGCTGAGCGAAGTCGAAGTATGACACTTCTAATTATTGTATGATGAAGTTTCATTTTTACACTTTGCTAATTCGTGTAGCAAGTTAAAATTGCCTTTAATCAGTGCTTCTTTTTTCTTTCTATTCCAACCCTTTATTTGTCTTTCTGCTCTGATTGCATCATTGATGTCACCAAACTCTTGGAAGAATACTGGTGTAATCGGCAATCGCGCGGAGGTATAACCAGAATACCTGTGAAATATATGTTCATTAATTCTTTGTTCTAAGTTTGAAGTTGAGCCGCAATAATAACTTTCATCAGAGCACTTAAGTATGTAGATCCAGCCACGTTTCATTTTATTCTTTAAAAAGTCACTCTTCGACTACGCTCAGAGTGACATATGCTATGTTGTACTCTAAAAGTCATGCTGAGCGAAGTCGAAGTATGACAATTCCATTTGTTATTGTTACTTGACCCAATAATTGTAATTAATAAATCCATATAACAGATTATAGTTTTTCAAATTATTTCAGAGCTTCATTTAAACTATTTTTAAAGGTCACTCTTCGACTACGCTCAGAGTGACATATGCTTTGTTGTACTCTAAAAGTCATGCTGAGTGAAGTCGAAGTATGACAATTCCATTTGTTTTTGTTACTTGACCCAATAATTGTAATTAATAAATCCATATAACAGATTATAGTTT
>JBDTRQ010000091.1:0-9525 GCA_039931535.1 Ignavibacteriota bacterium | reverse complement strand
AAATTTATGCTATACCTAAGAACGATAAAACAAGTATAAATGATTTACAAAATCTTATAAGAAATTTTAAATCAAGTTCTCATGTTAAAGATGAAAACTTTCAGAATTTTATTTCACGCGAATCCATCGAACATCTTTTCCGTGTTACTTGCGGAATAGAATCTTTACTGATTGGCGACAACCAAATTTTTAAACAGGTAAAAGATTCATTTCTAATTTCGGAAGAAATGAATTTTGCCGGAGTTTTAATCCGCCGTGTAATGGATGCTGCAACTCATGTTGGCAAGCGTGCAATTAACGAAACAACTATTAGCGAAGGTGCAGTTACTGTAAGTTATGCTGCTGTGCAGCTTGTTGAAAAGATTTTTTCTAATCTTCAAAAAAAATCCGCTTTGATAATTGGAACCGGAGAAACAGGCGAGATAGCTGCAAAACATTTGCGCGATAGAGGTATCGGAAGATTGGCATTAACAAATCGTTCTTTTGATAAGGCGGAAAAACTTGCTGCTGAATTAAAAACCGCTGTCTTCCCTTTTACAAATTTTAAAGAGCATCTGCATAAGTTTGATATCGTTGTTAGCGCCACAAGTGCTGAAGGGCTTATCATAACCAAGCAAGATATTGAAGATGCGATGAAGAAGCGTAATTATGCATCAATGGTGCTGATGGATATTGCAATTCCGCGTGATATTGATCCAGAAACTAAAAAGATTGATTATGTTTTTTATCATGATATAGATTCTTTAAACATTATTGTTGATCAGAATCTATCCAAAAGAAAAACGGAAATTCCAAAAGTTGAAAAGATAATTCAGGAAGAGCTTGATAACTTTTTTGAATGGTACAACTCGCTTGAAGCTGCGCCCACAATAAAAACTTTACGCGATTATTTTGAAAGTGTTCGTGCAGAGGAAGTTGAAAAAAATATTAACAAATTTTCTGAAGATGATAAAGAAAAGTTGGAAATAATTACTAAACGGATAATGAATAAAATTCTTCATCATCCTACAATTGAATTAAGAAAAATCTCAGAATCAGATTTGCGCGCTGAAGATACTGCAGCAAAATTTTCTGTAATTAGAGATTTGTTTGGATTGAATAAAAAAGAATAATACTGAGTTGGATTTTTTATTCGAACAATTTTGGAAAAGCTTTTCTATTGCCACGACCTTTAGGCCGTGGGCTAAATAGTAAGTTTAAAATTGGCTTCAGCCAAAAGCAATTTCCGTTTTGGCTAAAGCCGAAAAGACTATAAACTCTATCCACGACCTGAAGGTCGTGGCAATTTTTAAAATCATAACGGACATTTACTTGAAACAAAAAATCGTAATTGGTTCACGCGGAAGTGAGCTTGCACTTTGGCAGGCAAATTTTATTAAACGCGAACTTGAAAAGAAAAACAAAAATGTAAGTGTAGAAATCAACATCATTAAAACTAAAGGTGATAAAATTCTTGATGTTGCGCTTTCAAAAATTGGAGACAAATCTCTCTTTACAAAAGAACTTGAAGTTGAGCTTCTTGCTAAACGAATTGATTTAGCTGTACACAGTTTAAAAGATTTGCAAACTCAAATTCCGGCGGGATTAAAACTTGCCGCAGTTACAAAACGCCACGCTGCTGGAGATGTTTTGATTGCAAGAAAAAAAGGGATGACAATAAATAAACTTCCTGAAAACGCAAAGATCGCAACGGGTTCTTTAAGAAGGCGGTCGCAGTTGCTGCATCTTCGTCCGGATTTACAAATTTTTGAATTACGTGGAAATGTTCCATCAAGAATTAAGAAGTTTTTAGAGTCTGATTGGGATGCAATAATTCTTGCTCGCGCTGGAGTTGAAAGATTAAATCTTAAAAAATATATTTCTTCTTTTATTCCTAAAGATGAAATTCTTCCAGCAGTTGGACAGGGAGCTTTGGGAATTGAAATTCACAAAGACAATAAAGTGGTTGAAGAAATTCTTAAATCGCTACATCACGATGAAACCTATAAAGCTGTAATTGCAGAGCGTGCTTTGCTGCGTGCTTTAGAAGGCGGATGTCAGGTTCCAATCGGAGCGTTTGCGGAAGTTACAACAAACGGATTATATCTTGATGCCGTCGTTGGCTCGCTTGATGGATCGATTACTTATCGTAAAAAATTGCGCGGTAGTAAAAATGATCCCGAAAAACTTGGTAAAACCCTTGCTAAAGATTTACTAAAAGCCGGCGCAAATAAAATTTTAAAAGAAGTATATCAAACAGCGAGAAAGAAATGCAGAAAATAATATTTAAAACTTTTTTCTTTGATGTGTCTGCGTTTTTGTTGTTTGCCTTTTTTTTGTTTTATGCCGGATGTTCCTGCAAACCATGTCAGGAACAAGATGAATCACAAATTCCATTAAGTGTTCTAAAAAGATCAGATCAATTTATTATTTCTAAAACCGGCGACGAGTTTTTTAAAAAATTTATTACTATAGATTTTAGTCAATCCAAACATATTGAATCGAATTATTTAATGGTTTATAAGTTTTACATGCCGGAAAAACCTTTTGTTGATGGACAGATCAGATTTACAGCTGATAGCACTGGCAAAGTTTTAAATCAGTACGAAGTTGTTGGAATACCGGATTGCAATTCAAATCCAATTGATTGTGATTTTGTTGTTGATGAAAAAATTGCCCGCCAAATAGCGACTGAGAATGGATTACCAAAAGGAATTAAAGATTGGAAAGTAGATTTTGTTTGGGAAGCCAAATACAACAAATATGTATGGAATTTATTTAGTACTCTAAAAGAAAATAAAAACGAAGCTAACTATCGTGCTGAAGGTGAACAGATTGTGATTGATCCAAACAATGCGTCTGTGATTTATCAAAATAGCTGGAAAATAAACTAAGCAGATGATCGTGAAAGAAGAGAAAATAAAACGCAAAGAAAGAAAACGCGAGCTTATGCTTGAAGTTGCGGCTGAACTTTTTTCTCAAAAAAATTATCACGAAGTGATGATGGATGATGTTGCAAGATTGACAGATGTAGCTAAAGGAACAGTTTACAATTACTTCAGCTCAAAGGAAGAGCTTTACTTTACAATTATAAGTTCCAAACTCGAACATCTGAATGTATCGCTCAAAAATAAAATTGATTCCGAAATTAGTGTTATAGATTCACTTCACACCTATGTAATACAGCTTTATATGTTTATGATAAAGTATCAAAATTTCTTTCTGATCTATCAGAAAGAATATATGAACGCAGAAAATGAATTTTGCAATGAATTGCGCACAATGAGTGATGAACTAAAATCGATTTTAAGCAGCATTATCTACAAAGGAAAACGAGAAAGTCTTTTCCGTGATATTGATGAAAGTTTTGCAGTTAAGCTGGTTTTGGGCAGTGTTTTTGGGGCTGTTCAGCGTGGTATAGAAAATAAATACGGCAGCGATAAGCTAAAAGAGGAACGTGAAAAGCTTTTTGATTTTATTTTGCATGGCTTGTATTCTGGTTTTAAAAACAGCAAAGTTAGACCATTAAAAAATAAAATAATTGTTCTTACCAGGACAGTTGAACAATCAAAAGAATCTGCTGCAATTTTTAGCGAACTTGGTGCGGATGTAATTGTTTTTCCTACTTTAGAAATTGTTCCGCCAAATAGTTGGGAAAAATTTGATGAAGTAATGTTATCATCACAAAAAATTGATTTTATAGTTTTTACTTCTGCCCACGCTGTTACAATGTTTAAAAAGCGATGTGCTGAATTAAATCTTAAAGTAGAATATGATAAGTCAACAATCGTGGCAGTTGGAAATAAAACAAAATCTATTTGTGAAGAAAATGAAATTAAAGTTGATATTGTTCCGGAAAAGTTTTCAGGCGAAGGTGTTATTGAAGAATTATCTAAATATGATTTAAAGGATAAATTAATTTTTATTCCTCGTTCAGCAATTGGCAGAGAAGGTTTGCCAAAGGGATTGGAAGAACTTGGCGCTAAAATAATTACTGCACCTGTTTATAATGTTTCGCTTCCATCCAAGGAAACTGTTAAACATAATATCGAACAACTTAGTTCTATCAAGCCGGATGTTTTTATTTTTACAAGTCCATCCACGTTTGAAAATTTTTTAATAATAATGGACATAAATAATCCGGTTTCATTTTTTAAAAATTATGATGTTGCTGCAATCGGACCAACAACAAAATCTGCAATTGAAAAAAGTAAAGTTAACGTCAGTATAATGCCAACAGAGTACACAATTAAAGGTCTGGCAAATAAAATGATTGAGTTTTATAGTAAATAAAAAGATATGGAGAACAATTTGAGTCAACTTAAAAATGATTTATTCCTTAGAGCATGTAAAAGACAAAACGTAGAGCGAACACCAATCTGGATTATGCGTCAAGCTGGAAGATATTTACCTGAGTACCGTGCAGTTCGTGCAAAGTCTGATTTTTTAACAATGTGCAAAACCCCTGAGTTGGCTGCTGAAGTTACAATCCAGCCTGTTGATATTGTTGGTGTTGATGCAGCGATACTTTTTTCCGATATACTTGTTATTCCCGAAGCAATGGGAATGCATCTTGAAATGAATGAAGGGAAAGGTCCTGTGTTTCCAAATCCAATTCGTACTATTGATGATGCAAAGAATTTAAAAGATATTGATCCAACCAAAGAATTAAAGTATGTTCTTGATGCTGTTGCACTTACAAAAAAGAATTTAGATAATCGTGTTCCATTAATAGGATTTAGCGGCTCACCGTGGACGCTGCTGACTTATATGGTTGAGGGAAAAGGCTCTAAGAATTTTTCAGAAGTTAAAAAACTTATTTATAATAATCCGAAACTTGCTCACGATATTTTGGACAAGTTATCAAAAACAATAGCCGATTATCTTTCTGCAAAGATAGAAGCTGGCTGCAATGCCGTGCAGATTTTTGATACCTGGGGCGGAATATTATCGCAAAAAGATTTTGAAGAATTTTCTTTACAGTATGTTGAAAAAATAATTTCACAGATTAAAAGAAAAGATGAACCGGTGATCTATTTTGCAAAGGGTGTTCATTTTAAATTGGTTAAGATGGTAAATATTGGAGCCGATGTTCTTGGTCTTGATTGGACGATGAATCTTGGAAAGGTTAGGAAAAAAGTTGGCTATCGGGTTGCTCTTCAAGGCAATCTTGATCCAACCGTCTTATATGCCGATAAAGCCTACATTAAAAAGGCTGTTAAACGTGTGCTTAAATCGTATGGAGAGGGAAATGGACATGTCTTTAATCTTGGTCATGGTGTTTTACCGGATATCGATCCAGAAAATGTAAAAGCACTTGTACAATATGTAAAAGAGGAAAGTATCTCTTTTCACCGCAGAGACGCTGAGGCGCAGAGAAATTGAATGCTGAACATTATAAGTCATTCCGTCCACCGCGGCGGATTGATTCGGAATCTAATTTATGAATCAAAGATCCTGAAACAAGTTCAGGATGACAATATAAAGAGATAATATGTTTGAAATAGATTTAACGAAATTTAAAAAGTACGATAAACCGGGACCACGCTATACAAGCTATCCAACGGCTCCGCAGTTTAATGAGAAATTTACTCACGAAAATTATCTTAATGAGATTGTAAAAACTAATTACGGTGAAAATCTTCCGGACCTTTCTCTTTACTTTCATCTTCCCTTCTGCGATACACTTTGTTACTTCTGTGGATGTAACATGATTATTACGCGTAACCGAGATAGGATTACTGAGTATATAAAATATCTTAAAAAAGAAATTGATCTAACAAGAACTTACTTGCTCACGGATAGAAAAGTTGCACAGCATCATTGGGGCGGAGGAACGCCAACACATTTAAATCCTGATGAAATAAATGAGCTTGCCGGTTACATCAAACAATCTTTTAACTTTAAAGATAATGCCGAAGTTAGCTGTGAAATAGATCCACGCGAACTTACAAAAGCGCATCTTGAAGCGTTACGTAACAACGGATTTAATAGGATAAGTATGGGTGTGCAGGATTTTGATGAGAAAGTTCAGAAAGCTGTAAACAGAATTCAGCCCATAGATATAACACGACAAGCGATAGATTGGATTAGAGAACTTAAATATGATAGTATTAATCTTGATTTGATGTATGGACTTCCGTTTCAAACAGTTGATGGGTTTGCAAAAACTGTTGACAAAGTTATTGAAGCCAATCCTGATAGAATTGCTGTGTTTAATTATGCTCATGTTCCGTGGATGAAAAAACATATGGCACTTATTCATCCTGAAGATATACCTGCTGCGGAAATTAAACTCGAAATACTAAAAATGACAATTGAAAAGCTTGTTAATGCAGGCTATGATTTTATTGGAATGGATCATTTTGCAAAACCTGATGATGAACTTGCTGTTGCTATGCGGGAGAAAAAGCTTTATAGAAATTTTCAGGGTTACAGCACAAATGCAGGTGCTGATTTATATGCAATGGGAATAACATCCATCTCTCAGCTTAAAAATGTTTATGCACAGAATTTTAAAACTGAAAAAAAATATTTTTCTGCTTTAGATAATGAAACTATTCCAACAGCAAAAGGATATCAACTAACAGAAGATGATCATTTACGCAGAGAAGTGATTATGAAGTTAATGTGTGATTTTGAATTAAACTTTAAATCGATTGAGGATCAATTTAAAATTGATTTTAAAAAATACTTTGCGTGGGGTTTAAATAACCTTAAAGAAATGCAAGCAGATGATCTTGTAGAAATTTCTGACAGCGGAGTTAAGGTTAAAAACATGGGCAGAATGTTAATTAGAAATATTGCAATTAACTTTGATGGTTACATCGAACGTAAAGAAGATAAGGCAAAGTATTCTAGAACGGTTTAAAATATGTTTATCAATTGTAAAGTCACACTTCGACCTGTCTGCCGGTAGGCAAGCTTCGCTCAGTGTGGCATCTGCTTTAGCCTAAGATTATTCGAATGATAGTATCCTGTTATAGATAAAATCAAAGCTAAAAGTTTTCGATTCTGTTCTTCGTTCAATATACTCCGCAACTTTTTCCAATCGCTTTGGTATTGAAAGAATTTTTTCCTGAGCTTTTTTTGCAGACTCATTTAATCCAGTTATTAATTCAATTTCCCAAAACTTAATTGCTTCTTCAACTATCTTTTTATAATCACGCGGACCATAAATACCAACTCTTCTAACAACATCTGCCATATCTCTAAAATTTGGCATTGAAATTCCCGGCATATCAATAGCAGGCATAATATCCGCAGCAGAAAGTATCGCTCTATTTGGATCAAGATTTAGAACTTCTTTAAAAACATTTCTATAAAAAGTAAAATGTTTTGCTTCATCAGCAGCGATGCTGCTTAGAATACCATTTAATAAAGGTTCATCTTCACCAGCAAGTTTTCCGGTATTTTTATGTGAAACCTGAGTTGCTCTTTCCTGCAATGTTGTATAAACAAAAACTTTGTACGGATCTTTATCCCAATCAGGATTAAAACCACTTTCTATGTAATGAAACTGCATCAGCTCAACTTCTCTAAAACGAAACAAGCGTGCATCTCTAACATAATCTCTAATCGCAGCGCCGTGCCTATCTTCTTCTGCTGTCCACATATTATTCCATTTAGACCAAAAACTTCTATCGCCCAAATATTTTGCAATCAATCTATGAAAGTGTGGTAAGCCCTCTTCGGTTAAAAGATTTAATGCAACAGCAACACGCACTTCATCTTTAACTCCATGCACACGTTCGCGTAAATGTTTAATGTTATTTTCTTGATCGTCATTCATCTTTTCATCAGCAGGAAGAAAATCACTTGAGAACCACAATTTTCTTTTCTCAACATGATCTTCAATCCATTCTTTAACTTTGGATTCAAGATGATTTAGGACCTCAGTTTTAATTTCCATTTCATTATAATGCTGTGAATTGTCTTTAACTATTATATCCATAAAATATTTTGATTTTATTGGTTAGAAATCGTTTTAGTTTGATAAACTATTATAGAAATATTTTTATCTAACTAAAAGGTATTAGCGAGTTAACAGACAGGTTTTACAATTTATTTACAATTAATTTTGTTATTACAATCAGCTTAGATTAGGAAGCTTTATTTTTAGTTTAAGATTTCTTTACCAATAGCTGTTAGTTTTATTTAAAAACAAAAATTATACATCAATTTTTAATGAATATTTGAAAGAAGTTATTATGTCAAATTTTTTAACTCGTGATATAATTAATCTATCCGAACAAGAGAAAAAAATGATTGATAGCGGATGGGGAAAAGATTCGCTTGAAAAAACAGTTGTTGAAAAAATAACATATCTTTCTGATGGATTGAAAGTTTCTGGCTACATTGCTTATCCAAAAGATGAAACAAAAAAATATCCATGCGTAATTTGGTGTCGTGGCGGAATTGGCGATGCGGGTGCTATTGATAAATTTACTGCTCGCGGCATCTATGGACAGATTGCAAGCTGGGGCTATTGTGTTTTTGCATCTCAGTATCGCGGAAACGATGGCAGTGAAGGACACGATGATTTTGGCGGTGATGATTTAAATGATGTACTAAATCTTATTCCGTTGGCGGATGAAGTACCACAGGCAAATAAAGATGTTTGGGGAATTGAAGGCTGGAGCCGCGGTGGAATGATGACATATTTAACATTAACAAAAACAAATATCTTTAAGGCTGCAATTATACTTGGCGGCATTGCAAACCTTCACTGCAATTCTGATGAAAGTATTTTTATGCGCAGACTTTATGAACAAACTCTTGGCAGATATGAAGAAGATGAATTTAAAAATGATTGTAAAACCCGCTCCATTGTAAATTTTGCAGATCAACTTTCTAAAACTACTCCTATGTTAATTATACACGGCAATGCAGATAGCAGAGTTTTACCGCACGATTCACTTGATCTTTCTTACAAACTGTTAGATTTAAAGATTCCATACCGATTAGTAATGCTTGAAGGCGGAGACCATTTCTTAAAATCTCATCGCAAGGAGGTTGATGAAATGCGTAAGAATTGGTTTAAAAATTATTTGAAGTAAAAACACTTGTTCCAATTTATCTATTGCGCCTTTTGCGCGAAAACAGTTTTTAAATTCGGTCCACTCAAAGACCTCTGAGCAAAAATCATGGAGTTCGCAAAGTATTATTTTAAAAGTATCATCTTCTTAGTTTCAACAAAATCTCCTGCCTGCAAACGATAGAAGTAAACGCCAGATGCTGGATGTTTGATATTTGATATTTGATTCTGGATTGAATTCTATTTCATAAGAACCACTTAGAAAAATGATTTAATTGTGTTACCCAAATAAGTATAATTTGTTTATTAAAGGCAAGCCTTGGGATAGACTTTAAACTAAATCTTTAAAACTTCACCTTCAGATTTTGCAATTGTTACTGCACCGCAGGTATCACTAAAAACATTTACCATTGTTCTGCACATATCAAGTATTCTGTCAACAGCTAGGATTAATCCAACACCTTCTAACGGCAAACCAACTGCAGTAAGTACAACGGACATCATAACTA
>JBDTRQ010000090.1:0-5131 GCA_039931535.1 Ignavibacteriota bacterium | reverse complement strand
CGCCTTTAATTCTTTTAACAATTTTACCTTCGATAATTTCACCGGTATCGTGCGCTCTAAGAACTTTTTCCCAGATACGTAAGAAGTCTGCACGCTGTTTGCTAAGAACAAGATTACCTTCCTGATCTTCAACACTTTCGAGCACAACTTCAATTTCTTGTCCTACTTTTAAATCAACACCTTCAAAAAATTCACTCTTTGGTATTGTACCTTCGGATTTAAAACCAACATCAACAATAACATTATCGCCCATGATTCTAACAACTTTCCCCTTAATCATCTCGCCTTCTTTAACATCTCTAAATGAATCTAAGTAAAGTTTGGCAAGCGCCATAAACTCTTCTTGAGAGTATTCTTCATCGTTAAATTTATTCTTGGCTTTTTCATACTCATCGGGAGTCACAGTTTTTAGAGTCGTTTCTTTTTCTTGCGACATTCATCCTCCTAAAATAATTTTCTGTTTTTCTGAGTCTCAGCCGGATAGCTCAGTCGAACAGACTATTTAGTTTAACATTAGTTTAGCCGGCTAAAATATTAATTCCTTTTTTATCAGCTATAATTTTTACTTGGTTCAAAATCAATTCAACTTGTTCTGTTATCGTTGTGTTGGAAGTATCAACTTCTATTGAATCAGGAGTTTTAGTTAAAGGGCTTGCTTCGCGGTGTGAATCGATAAAATCTCTATTCTCCAAATTCTGTTTAACTTTGTCAATCGGTACAATATTTCCTTTTTCCAAAAATTCTTTTGCGCGTCTCTCCGCCCGTTCATCAATACCTGCAGTAAGAAAAATTTTAACATCAGCATTTGGATAAACAACAGTTGTTATATCTCTTCCTTCCATAACAACGCCGCCGCTTTTCCCCATTTCTTGTTGTTTCTTAACAAGAATTTTTCTTACATCTTCGATACAGCTAATTTCACTTACATTACTGTTCACTTCAAAGGAACGTATTTCTTTAGAAACATCTTCTCCGTTTACTGTAATATTAGTTTTGCCATCAATAAAACTTAGAACAATTTTTAAACTGTTTGCAAGCTGAATGATTTCATTCGTTTTTCCCATCAAACCATTTCTTAAAACGAATAACGTAACCGCCCTGTACATCGCACCTGTATCTATGTAAAGATAATTTAATCTTTTAGCTACAAGTTTTGCGGTTGTACTTTTACCGGAGCCTGCAGGTCCGTCTATGGCAATGATTAGATTTTTTGACATAGGGCACAAAAATATGTATAACTATTTAATTATCAAACGTTTAGGGCTGCTCAAAGATTAGAAATAATGCGGATAATCTTAGTCTAATTCCCGTCCGCCAAGTTCTTCGATTATGATTTTTTCGTAAGGATCGAGGATATTGGAAGTTTTTGCACTTTTTGTGGATTTTGGCTCTTTGTTAGAAGTTGATATTACTTTTGGAGTCTCACTTTTACCAAACTTGATATTTACCTTTTTGCCAAAAAAATCACGTGATTTTTTATCAATATATTCCTGATGTAAAAGAAGAGAAGATTCTGTTGTTGGATCGGATGATTCCAATTGCAGATTTATGCCATCAAAATTTATTGGTTTTACATTATTAAAAAGTGGAGTAAGTAAAAATGATTTTTCTTTGCACACATCATCAACAAAACTTTGCCATTTTTGAGTTATCATTTCAAAATTTAAATCAGATTGAATTCCGGAAAGTTTTTCTTTAATTGGAGGAACAAATGCTTCAGTTTTTACTGCAGGTCCTGATTTAATTTCTCTTTTTTTTTCTGGGGCAGATTGTTTCGAAGAATAACTAGCTGTGGTATTTTCTTTTGCAATAGAAATTGGAGTTGAAGATTTTATTTCGATATTTCCAGATTCTAATCCAGAAATAATTTCTGATATTGTTGCTGATTTTTCTAATCCAACTAAATTAGTTAATGCAATTTCTATCTTAAGTTTTTGATTGTTAGAGTATCTTAACTCCTGCTGAAGTTTACTCAAGTAATTTAAAATTCTAAGTAAATCACCTTTAGAAAAAGTTTGAATATAATTTGCATACTTTGCACGATAAACTTCTGCAGTTTCAACAAGTTCAGTTCTTTCAGTTAAGATTACTGTTAAAATATTTCTAAAATGCTCAAGCAATCCATCATTAAAATCAATAAAGTCCCAGCCGTTTTGATAAATTTTATCCGTTGTTTGAAATACAACATTAAAATCCTTTTCAAGAATCGCATCAGAGATTGTAAAGAATAAATCATCATCAATAAGATTTAACATCTTTGCAACTGTTTCAGAATTAATTTTATCGCCGCAAAAAGAAACTACTTGATCAAACAAACTTTGTGCATCACGTAATGCGCCGTCTGCTTTTTTAGAAATCAAAGTAAGTGTTTTATCATCAATTTTTATTTTTTCTTCTTTTGCAATATTTCTTAGTGTGCTTTTAATAGTTTCAAGTTGAATTCGTCTAAAATCAAATCTCTGGCAGCGAGAAATTATTGTAAGCGGAACTTTGTGAATATCGGTTGTTGCAAAAATAAAAATTGTATGCGCCGGTGGTTCTTCCAAAGTTTTTAGGAATGCGTTAAACGATTCCTTTGTTAACATGTGAACTTCATCTATTATATAAACTTTATACTTGCCGCGAGTTGGAGCATATTTTACAGACTCGCGCAAGGTTCTAATCTCATCAATACCACGATTTGATGCGCCGTCTATTTCAATAATATCCATCGTTTGGGAATCATTAATCGTTTTGCACATTGCACATTCGTTGCAAGGTTCAAAGTCTTTTGGATTTTCACAATTTAAAGCTTTAGCAAGTATGCGTGCAGTTGTAGTTTTACCAACACCGCGTGGACCCGTAAAAATATATGCGTGTGCAATGCGATTAGTTTTAATTGCATTCTTTAAAGTGGCTGTAATATGTTCTTGTCCAACGACATCTTCAAATTTTTGCGGTCGCCACTTTCTTGCTGTTACTTGATATGCCATAAAATTTAAATTATTTCTTTGATTAAAAATCTAACTAATTCTTCAAGATACTTTTTATCTGTTTCATTAAATGAGGCGTAATCTTCGCTGTCTAAATCCAAAACTCCAAACAGTCCTTGCCTACCGGCAGGCAGGTTTTCATCCTTAAATATCGGCACTACAATTTCTGATCTGGATTCAACATCGCAAGCAATATGCCCGGGAAATTTATCAACATCATCAACAATAATTGTTTCTCTTGTCTGTGCTGAAGTTCCACAAACACCGCTGCCAAGTTTGATTTCCGTGCAGGCAACTTTTCCCTGAAACGGTCCAAGATAAAGTTTTTCGCCATCAAAAAGATAAAATCCCACCCAACTGATTTTTGAAAAAGTTTGCTTTAGCGCCGCAGTAAAATTAGAAAGATTAGTTATAAGATTATCTTCTTTGTTCAATAAACTCTTTACCTGCTTAACTAAAAGCTGGTATTGTTCATCTAACGAAGCGGAGTTATTAATTACTAATGTTTCTGACATTAACTTTTTTTCTTGGTCTTTGTTGGTTTGCGTTTAGTTTCTGATTTTAATTTTTTCATATCAGGAAAAACATAAGGAATTGCTTCTTCCAATTTTGCAATCGGAATTATCTTTAATCCTTCCTTAACTTTTTCCGGCATTTCTTTCAAATCAATTTCATTATCCTTTGGGATTAGAATAGTTTTTATATCGTTTCGCTTTGCAGCAAGCAGCTTTTCATTCAATCCACCGATTGCGAGGAGAGAACCTGTTAAAGTTATTTCACCAGTCATAGCAATATTATTTGATGCGGGAATTCCGCTAACTGCAGAAAGCATTGCCATCGCCATTGTAATTCCCGCAGATGGTCCATCTTTTGGAATTGCGCCTTCGGGAAGATGAATGTGAATTTCTTTTCCTTTAAAGAAATCAGGATTCAATCCTAACTGTTTTGCTTTTGAACGAAGATAACTTAAACCTGCGTGCGCAGATTCTTTCATAACGTTACCAAGTTGTCCTGTAAGTGTAAGCTTTCCGCCGCCGTTCATAATTGTAACATCAACAGTAAGAATTTCGCCGCCAACACTCGTCCAAGCTAAACCTGTAACACTTCCAACTTTATTTGATTTGTTGTGCCTGTGAGATCTGAATCGGGGAGTTTTTAAATATTCCTCAACTCTATTTTCATCAATAATTTGCTTGTGCGGCTTTTTTACTTTTCCATTTGCAGATTCTTTAACAACAATATCGCGTGCAACTTTTCTACAAACTGTTGCTAATTCTCTTTCAAGATTTCTAACTCCAGATTCACGTGTGTATTCTGAAATTATTTTTTTTATTGCTTCATCAGAAAAAGTTACATTTTTATTTTCTATTCCATGTGCAATAAGCTGCTTTGGTAAGATGTGCCTTTTTGCAATTTCAAGTTTATCAAAATCAAGATAGCCGGGTAATTCAATAACCTCCATTCTATCCTGTAAAGGCAGGGGAATATTATATCTTACATTTGCTGTTGTGATAAACATTACCTGGCTTAAATCATAATCAACTTCAATGTAATGATCGTTAAAAGTGTTATTCTGTTCTGGATCTAAAACTTCAAGCATCGCAGATGATGGATCACCGCGAAAATCCATACTCATCTTATCAATCTCATCCAACAAAATTACTGGATTTATTGTTCCGGCTTTTTTCATTGAATGAATAATTTTTCCAGGCATAGAACCAATATATGTTTTACGATGACCACGAATTTCAGCCTCATCACGCACACCGCCAAGACTTATTCGTATAAATTTTCTACCAAGTGCGCGCGCAATAGATTTACCTAAAGATGTTTTACCAACTCCAGGAGGTCCGACAAAACATAAAATTTGTCCTTTCATACTTTTAACAAGATTAAGAACAGCAATGTGTTCAATGATTCGTTCTTTTGGTTTTTCTAATCCAAAATGATCTTCATCCAGAATTTTCTGAACATGTTTTATGCTTAAATTATCTTTAGTTCTTTCAAACCACGGAATATCAACAAGCCAATCAAGATAATTTCGTATCACAGTTGATTCCGGCGACATGGTTGGAGTTTTCTTTAACTTGTTAAATTCTTCAAGTGCTTTTGCTTCAACTTCCGCAGGCATTTTAGATTTTAAAATTTGATCTTTTATT
>JBDTRQ010000089.1:0-6829 GCA_039931535.1 Ignavibacteriota bacterium | reverse complement strand
AACACCGCAAATGCTTGTGCGATTTAGACCTGATGTTGTAAATCTTAAACCAAAGGTTGTTATAATATTAGCAGGCACAAATGATATCGCAGGTAACAACGGTCCATCAACTCTTGAGATGATTGAAGATAATATTAAATCGATGGTTGAAATTGCAATTGCAAATAATCTTAAAGTTATACTTTGCTCTGTACTTCCTGCATTTGATTATCCGTGGAAACCGGGATTAAATCCTGCACAAAAAATAATCGACCTTAACAAATGGATAAAAGAATACGCATTCAAAAACAATATTGTTTACGTTGATTATTTTACTCCTATGGTAGATGAAAGAGACGGACTTAAAAAGGAATATTCTGAAGATGGAGTTCATCCAAATTTAGCAGGCTATAAGCTAATGCAGCCTTTAGTTGTAAAAGCAATTGATGAAACACTGTAGCGCAGGAATCCCTTCCTGCGTTTTACTACTTTATTTCAGATCAATAGTCTCTACAAAATCCTTACCAGCCTATTACCTTAAAAGTATCATCTTTCTTGTTTCATCAAAATTATCAGTTTTTAGTCTGTAGATATATACACCACTTGCCAGCTCAGGACTGTCCGCCGCGGCGGACCGACCTACGGAAAATTCAACTTCGTATGATCCAGCAGATTTGTATTCATCTACTAAGGTTGCAACTTCGTTTCCAAGAACATCATATACTTTTAAAGTTTGCCAGCCTCCAACAGGTGACTGCCAACTTATTTTTGTACTCGGGTTAAATGGATTTGGATAATTCTGTGAAAGGAAATATTTATTAGGAATATTACTATAAATATCATCCACACTTACTGCGCCATTAACTTTTTTAACTGCTCTTAAATCATCAAAATATATCGCACCGGAAATCGAACTTTCGGGAGTTTTAGTTAACTGATAACTATCAACTCTAAAATATTGTCCGGTAAGATTTCCATCTCCAATCCAAACGCCAACGCTGTTGGGATCGTTTAATTGCCATTCAACTAATTTCCAACCGTACCAATCAATCGTTACCCATTGGGAAACTTCGTGATCGCCCCAAGCAGTGCCAGTATATTCATCAATGCAAAATCTTAAACGTGTGTTGCTGCCATCGCCATAAACATAGCTTTGTAAAACATAACTTGTATCAAAGTAAACAGCCTGCGGTGCGCCGCCGTTTAAATACTCACGAATTAAATAATCACTCGCATTTGCATCCCATAAATAAGTAAGCTTTGCAGATTTTTTGGGAGAAGTGGAAGGTAGATATACAAGATTTGTAAATTCAAAATGAGTTCCCGAAGCTAAAATTCCTGTTGTAGAGCCGCTGTAATCAGGCTGCTTCCAATCACCCGGTGCGGTAAAATTATCAATCATTTTAATTTCACTGTAGGATAATTCTGAACTGGTAAAATTAATTTGGGTAACTGTGCCGGAAATATTTCCCAAAGTATCAGCATAATCTCCACTTAAAGTTAGATTAAAATTTGTGCTGTGATTAAACAGATTTATCGGCTGAATGCAAACAATACTTCTACCGTCATCAGATTTTGTATGCTGATAATTAAATCCCACAGGCGAGCCATCGCTTGTTAGATTTATATCCGCCGCTGTAAATGTTGCTGGGTTAATCGCTTCATCAAAAACAATTGTTATTATTGAGCCGGCATCAACACCAGCAGAATTGTTTGCAGGATAACTGTGAACGACTTGCGGACCAAGTATGTCTTCTGGATTTGTTTGATAATACAAAACAAACGGATCACCTTCTATTCCATTAGAATCACCATCAAGTTTTCTTCCATTAACGTCACTAACAGTTGAGTCAATTATTAATGTGTAATTTGTTCGATGGAGATATCCTGTTGCTGCAACTGAAACAGTCTTATTATTATTGCTCCAAGTTAAGTTAGTAACCTGGACAGCAGGAGTAATGTTTATTGCGTTGGCAAAAGAATTTACATCCATAGATTTAGAAAAATTAATAATGATATTATCGGAAATGTTTAATATTCCGTTTTCAACAGGAGTTGTTGCAACAACCGTAGGCGCAAATGAAGGGATAGGCAAGGTTGTTACAGAATTTGAAATTTCAGATTCATTCCAGTATCTATTTAATGATGTTGCAAAATATTTATATGTTCCATTAAAATTTTGCGTTCCCGTATAAGTATCAATAAAATTGTAAGAAGTATTTCCAAACATTACACTTACAATCTCATCATCATCAATATTAAGCATATCATCTTCAGATCTGTAAATTGCAAACCAGTGACTGTTAGTTATTGAAGCATTAGGAGTAACAGTTATCTCATAGTTAAGTGAATCAATCTGATTTAATGAAATTGACGGCGCGGCAGGCTGAGATACAAAATTCATATCTCTTACTTTAACTTTTTTATTAAAAAAAGTTGTGCCGGCTTCATCCCAATAATTGTAAGAATTCCATGATCCATAACTAAAAAACTGAAAACCATCAACCCACGTTTTGTCTCTCATTCTATAAACTATTCCGGGATGATTTGACCAAACATTATTTTCATCCAATAAATAAGAGCCAGGACCGCAAGTGTAAAGCCTGCCAGCAAGAATTCCCTGCTGAATATTTGGTTCCCAATCGGATGTTATTGCATTAAAGAGATTGTTACCTGTTAACCAATGATAATGCATCGGAGTTAGTTGTTCAATATAACCCTGATTAAACCAGAGCGCAGCATCTTGATAAACAACATAATATCCATTCCATCCATTAACACCGCCTTCTTTATATTTACCCAGAGCTGCGGGAGATAAACGAACCCAAGGTTTTACAGCTTGAATAGAATCGTGTAAAGTTTTTACAAATTCTGTAACAGACCAGCGCCACCAATCTTCCCATGTGCTAAAACCTGAGGGCACTCCAGCACTGTATGGATGTTCAACATCATATAAAAATCTATTTGTACTTTGGGTTGAAGTTAATTTATTAATCGTTTCATCAGAAAAATCTCCATCGAGTTTGGTTTCTTGTTCAAACTGTGGAGGAGCATCCAGCATATTATCGGTGTTATATTCATTCCATCTAACATAATCTAAATGTAAACCATCGATATCATAGTTTCTTACAATTTCCATCGCAACATTAATTGTATAATCTCTAACAGCCTGCAATCCCGGTGAGGCTGCCTTATATGATGTCATTGGATTTCCGTTTTGATCTCTGCAAATCCATTCTGGATGTTCAACGGGAATTGTGCCGGAATGAGCTGATGAAACACTAAATGCATTGAACCATGCATGTAATTCGAGACCACTTTTATGGGCTTCCTCAATCGCATATTGTAGTGGATCAAATCCGGGATAAGTATAGCCTGCGTAATATCCCCAAGGTTCATAAGATGATTGATAGTAAGCAGTTCCGCTTTGTCTTATCTGAAAAAGAACTGAGGTCATATTTGCTTTTTTATGATTGTCTAAAATTTCTCTAATACGAGCTTTGTTTACTTCAACGGAACTTCCGGAATTTATATACTCCCATGTAATTACCCATGTTGCTCTAAATTCGTTATTGTTTTGCTGGGCATTTGTAAAGCCAGATAAAATTAGAATGAATGTTAAGAGAATTTTTAAGTATAAATTTGATTTCATAATCAATCTATTAGAATATTAATAATTATTTGTTAAGTGCAATCAATTTATAAAAAAATAGCCTTTCATTAAAGGATAAAGACTGTGCGATTACATTTGATGCTGATTTTAAGATATGAAAATCATTTTGATGTAAAACACTAAATCCATCACTTATTAAACATTTTACAATAATTATTCAGCTAATCTTTAGTCAAATATTCTTAAATTGCATATCAAAACATCTATATTTAATTTTTAAATAGTAATTACCAACGGAGAAATTTACGCACAATGTTAAATCTGATTAAAAAAATATTTGGCGATAAACACGAAAAAGATCTAAAAGTTATTTGGCCAATTGTTGATGAAATTAATGGCTATTATAAAACAATAAAAAATCTAACCAATGACGAATTAAAAAATAAAACCACAGAATTTAGAGAGAAGATTACAGCCCATACCGAAGAAACTCGCAAGCAGATTGCTGAATTAAAAACACGTTTACAGTCTGATGAAGATTTTGATCGCAACGCTGCTTATGATGAACTTGATGTACTTGAAGAAAAACTTAATGATGAGTATGAGGAAATTCTTGATGAACTTCTGCCCGAAGCTTACGCTGTTGTAAAAGTAACCTGCGAAAAATTAGTCGGCACAAGCTGGACTGTTGCTGGTAATAAGCTTAACTGGGATATGGTTCCTTATGATGTTCAGCTTATCGGGGGCATTGTGCTTCATCAAGGAAAGATTGCGGAAATGGGAACTGGCGAAGGTAAAACTCTTGTTGCAACTTTGCCGATGTATTTAAACGCGCTTACTGGCAGAGGCGTTCATCTTGTTACTGTAAACGATTATCTTGCAAAACGAGATAGCGAGTGGATGGGCGAGATTTTTAGATTCCACGGGCTCACAGTTGGTGTAATTTTAAATACAATGGATTCCGCACAGCGCCTGCAGCAGTATGCCTGCGATATAACTTATGGAACAAACAACGAATTTGGTTTTGATTATCTGCGCGATAATATGTCCGTTGATCTATCACAACAAGTACAGCGTAAACATAATTACGCAATCGTGGATGAAGTTGATTCAGTTTTGATTGATGAAGCAAGAACACCGCTTATTATTTCCGGTCCTGTCGATCGTGATGATCAACAGTTTAACGATATGAAACCACGAATTGAAAGATTGTACAGGCTCCAAAAAAATCTTGTTGCTTCTCTCGTTCAGCAGGCTGAAGAGATGTTGAATGGTGATAAGAAGAGTGAGATTGAAGCCGGTGTTTTGTTATTTCGTGCGCAGCGCGGTTTACCAAAAAGCAATAAACTTGCAAAAGTTTTTTCTGAGCCATCTGCTAAAAGATTAGTGCAAAGCACTGAGATGGAATATTTGAGAGAAAAAGCAAAGAACATGTACATCATTGATGACGAACTTTATTTTGTCATCGATGAAAAAAGTAATCAGATTGATCTTACAGAAAAGGGAAGAGATGAACTTGCAAAAGGCAGCGGTTTTGAAAAAGAATATTTTGTTTTGCCTGATCTTGGTTTTGAAATAAGTAAGTTTGAAAATGATGATACAGTGTCGCTTGAAGAAAAAGTTAAAAGAAAAGATGTACTGTACAAAAAATATTCCGAGGCAAGCGATAGAATTCACACTCTTAATCAATTATTAAAAGCTTATACTCTTTTTGAAAAAGATGATGAGTATGTTGTAACTGATGAAGGTAAAATAGCTATTGTTGATGAGTTTACAGGTCGTGTTTTACCCGGAAGACGTTACAGTGATGGTTTGCATCAGGCAATTGAAGCAAAAGAAAATGTTAAGGTGGAAAGAGATTCACAAACTCTCGCGACAATTACACTCCAGAATTATTTTAGAATGTACAACAAACTTGCAGGAATGACAGGTACTGCGGAAACCGAAGAAGGCGAGTTTTTTGAAATATATAAATTAGAAGTTGTTGTAATCCCAACTAACAGACCAATTACAAGAGACGATCAGGATGATGCGGTTTATAAAACAAAACGTGAAAAGTATAACGCTATTATCGAACAGATTGAAACTCTTAAAAAAGAAGGAAGACCTGTACTTGTGGGTACAACATCGGTTGAAGTTTCAGAAACATTAAGCAGAATGCTTAAACGTAAAGGCGTACAGCATAATGTTCTTAATGCAAAACAGCATCAGCGGGAAGCTGAAGTTGTACAGCATGCCGGTGAATTAAGCGCCGTTACTATCGCAACAAATATGGCTGGTAGAGGTACAGATATTAAATTAGGTGCTGGTGTTGTTGATAAAGGCGGTCTTTATATTCTTGGAACTGAACGACACGAATCAAGAAGAATTGACAGACAGTTGAGAGGTCGTGCAGGAAGACAGGGTGATCCGGGAACTTCTAAATTTTATCTTTCTTTGGAAGATGATTTGATGAGATTATTCGGAAGTGATAGAATTTCTTCTGTGATGGAACGAATTGGAATCAAGGAAGGTGAAGTAATTCAGCATCCGATGATCAGTAAATCAGTAGAGCGCGCGCAGAAAAAAGTTGAAGAGAATAACTTTGCAATCAGAAAAAGATTGTTAGAGTATGATAACACAATGAATTCTCAGCGTGAAGTTATTTATTCCAGAAGAGAAAAAGCTTTACAGGGTGATAGATTAAAAAGCGAACTGCTCGATTTGATGGAAGAAATGACTGATGAAATTGTTGATAAAAATTTTGAAGACATAAATATTCCTGCAATAAAAGAGCAGCTTCTGCAAAGTTTGCTTGTGGATGTTAAACTTGAACCGGAAGAATTTGAAACGCTTGGAAATGATGGAGTTAAAAAGCGCTTAATTGATGCAGCAAATGATTTTTATAAACGCAAAGAAGAAATGCTCGGTTCTGAATTGATGGCACGATTGGAAAGGTACGCTGTTCTAAGTGTGCTTGATCATAAATGGAAAGAGCACCTGCGTGAAATGGATGATCTTAAAGAAGGTATTGGATTAAGAGCTTATGGACAAAAAGATCCATTAATTGAGTACAAAGGTGAAGCTTTTAAATTGTTTGTTGAACTATTAACTCAGATTAGAAATGAATCTGTTTCTTTTGCATTTAAATTCTTCCCTCAGGCAGCAGAAGAAGTTCAAAGAAGGCGGACAGCACCCGTTAGAATGATGGAAAGTAAACAGAGCACAGAAAATATTGGACTATCAAATCGACAGCCG
>JBDTRQ010000088.1:0-2080 GCA_039931535.1 Ignavibacteriota bacterium | reverse complement strand
CTGTACCGTAACCCGGCAGCCATTCCACAGCGGAAACAACGCCTTCCGCAACACACTTAACGCTCATATCGCCGCCGGCTTTAATGTCAATTCCATAATTAACCGTAAGAGTTTTTAGTTTTGGATTAAATGACTCGCCAAATTTTCTAACAACTTTACCTTTTGAAATCGGCCAGTTAAGTTTTCCCTTCAGCTCTGTAAAAGAGGTAAACTTTGATGTTGATAAATTGATATCATAATCGCCTTGCACAACTTCTTTTTTTGTCTTTGTTTCTTTTGATACAATAGTTTCAGTCTTTTTTAATCTAAGCGCTTCTTCTTTCCTTTTTCGTTTTGCATCAGCCTCTTCAACCATTTTAACAATCATGTCTCTAATTTTTTGTTCTGATTTTCTTTTATCACTAACACTTTTGGAGATTTTGCTTTTGTCTTTTTTAATTTCTACAAGAATAGATTTTTGTGATTTTAATTTTTGAGAAAGAGATTTCTCTTCAACTTCTTTTTGTTTTGTTAATTCTTGCTTTTCTTTTTTTTCAGCAACTAACTTTTCTTTTGCGATTAATAAATCTTTTTTATTTGCTTCTAACTTTACTAAATCTTTTTCTCTGCTTACAGAAAACCTTTTCAAATATTCCAATCTAACAACAGCCTGTTGAAATGAATTTGCATCAAGTATCGTTTCCATTTCTGTGTGCGTTCCGTTTTTGTAAGTTGCTGTTACATACTTTGCATAATTTTTTTGAAGCTGATATATTTCTTTTTCAATTGATGAAATATTTGAAATACTTTTATTTATTTCAATTTCTTTTTGCGCTTCATCGCTGCGGAGAGTTGTTAGTAATTTGTTTACAAGAAAATTTTGTTTGCTGATGTTATCAAGATCTTCTAAAGTTTTTTTTTCTTTTTTATTTTTTTGTGATAATTCATTTTCAAGACGAGAAATTTCATCTTTTAGTTTGCCTAATTCTTCTTTACGAGTATCTATTTGTGCTGTTTGAGCGTATAATTCTATGGTTAAAGTGAGAAGTGAAAATAATACGATGTAAAAAACAAATCTTACCATTTTATGATTGTAGCATCATCCGGGATTTTAAAATCTATATAAATATTTTCTTTGTTTACATTAATCTTTTTATAATCAATACCGATTCTTTGTTCATCAACTTTATTTTCGATTACAATTTTATAAGGCACCGCAACATTTTCCAGCAATTCAAAAGCAGAATACTTTCCTTCAAGCATCAATTCATCATCCAAACCAAAAAGTTGATACTCAGTAATTCCCAATTGTCTAACATCAACTTTATAAACAGTTTTATTTGTTCTTGCAGAATCAAAATAGGTTAGCACGTATCTATCATCTTCAACAAAATAATTATCAGGTGCACGGTAAAGATTGCTGGTTAAATTTACGGAGCCAACAAACGCATCAAGCAAATCATCAAACGAAAGATTGATGCGGAAAATACTTTGCAGCGCATTAGAATTTACAGCGCCAACGTATGCTGTGTTTTTAAGTGCATCGTAAAAAGTAAACTTATCTTTTGTAACAAGCGCTTGTGCAAGTTCAATTCCAAACGGACCCATAATTGTAAGATAGATTGAATCAGGTTTTTGTAAAACAATTCTAAATGTCGCGCTGTTATCCATTTGCGGGGAGTTTACAAAAATGGTTCCAGTGCCTTCAAAGTTTTTAATTTTTCTTCTGTTCGCTTCAAGTTTATTTGTTAATCTTTCTGAAGGAAGCAGTTCAAACTCCTCTGTTGGCTGCGATGGAACGCATCCGTTTATCAATATTAAAATATTGGAGATAAATAAAATTATCAAACTTAGTTTTTTCAAATCGCACCTTTATCAATTTTATTTTGTATTTCAATTTTTGTTGAATCAAGCTCAAGAGATTTTTTCCACAGCTTAATTGCTTGTTCTTTATTACCGAGTTTAGATTCAATATCGGCAAGATGATCTAACATCACAGAGCTTTCTCCGCCGACTTCAATCGCTTTTTTTAAATTTAATTTTGCATCGGTATAATTGCCGAGCATAAAATAAACCCAGCCAATCGTATCCAAATAAGATG
>JBDTRQ010000087.1:0-3748 GCA_039931535.1 Ignavibacteriota bacterium | reverse complement strand
CCAAAGCCCGATTGGAAAAATGTTTTTTCGGTTTATAAATCCACCCAATAGGTAACAGCTAATCCAAAGTTCATTCCGCTAAAATCAAACTCATCAAAGCCTGAAATTATTTGTTGATAACCACCCGGACTATATGAGTAATTTTTAACAATTCTATATTTTTCTAACGAATACATTAATAAAACATTAATTTCTAACTTATCATAAACCTCGTAAGACGCATCAATAATCGGAGTTAAATTAAATTTGTATTCGTAGAATATTTTTTCATCATTATACTTTTCTGTTAGTTTTGCAATATAATATCCGGGCATAACTCCCGCGCTAAATTTAAATTTTGGAGAGAGATTTATCATATAGCAAACAGATAGATCAAAAGAATATAAATCCAAAATTTTGGTTGGTTCATATAAATTTAATTGAGGTTTGTTTCCAGTTACATCTTTTTGTCCAAAGGAATATTTGAGAGAAAATTTCCAAGGGGTATTCCCTCCTGTTTTAAAAGAAACAAATAAGCCTGTTAATAAATAATTATCAATATCTGCAGATTGATAAATATTATTGTTAAGTGTGTTTTTAGTAACAGATGGAAAAAGTCTTGAATGGATTCCAACTCCGAATTGTTGTGAATATGAGAAAATTGAAATAACGAAAAAGAGACCTAAAACGAAAAGAATATTTCTCATTCTGTAACCCGTTTTTATCAAGGAAAGAATCATTTTCTTAAAACAAAATTAGATTTACAAAAATCTAATAGCAATATTATTTTGTATTTTTGTGCAATCGAAGTGTATTATCTTTTAATTTTATTTAACAAAAAACGAGAACATAATGAAAGCACTGATCATTTTAATTTTGTTATCCCCATTTTTATTTTCGCAGACAGTTTCAATTCCTTCTTATTATCAAATCGATGAAAAGCTTTCTGAAGATTTACATAAGATTATTCTTGAACTTGATCTTGATAAAAACTTTGATGTTGGTGAAGACGGCATCGAACAAATTTCCTTCGCTGTAATTGATTTAACAAGCGATAAGCCAAAGCTTGGCGGAGTTAATTATGATAATTTTATTTATCCCGCTTCGGTTTACAAAATGTATGTTGCTGCAGAAATATTAAATCAGGTTTCTCAAAAAAAATATTCTTTGTACCAATCTTATGCTGCCAAAGAACCAAACGTTGTTGATAGATCAAAACAAATAGATATTGATCCGCGACCATTATTAAAAGATGGAGATACGGTTACAGTAAATTATCTTTTGGATTTAATGATTACACGCAGTGATAACTCCGCAGCAAATTGTTTGATTGATATTGCACAAAGGAAAAACATTGATAGCCTTTTACACATTTATAATTGGTACGGAAGTGAAGTAACACGAAAATATTTGAAAAGAAAATATGAAGATCCTGGTTACGAAAATATTCGTGGAACAGAAACCTGCGCACTGCACGCCGCCGATTTTATGTATAAAATTTATTCCAACTCGTTAGTAAATGAGTGGGTTAGTTTGCAGATGAAAACCTTGCTTGGCAGGCAGCTCGATACTTCCAAACTATCAACCGGATTGCCGGAAGGTGCAATGTTTTATCATAAGACAGGCTGGTTTTCTTACTGGACGAATGATATTGGAATTGTAATTGACGGTGATGTAAAATATATAATTGCATGCTTCATTCCGCTTGAAGAAGATTTAGCACAGCCAAAATTTAAACTGCTTTCCGAAAAAATTTATGAATTGATAAAAAGCAGAAAGTAATTTTTGTGGCTAAATTTAAAAATCAATTCCTGGCTGAATCTATAAGATTACAGACCTGGGATTATACAAATCCATGGTGGTATTTTGTAACTATCAATACAAAAAATCACAAAGAGTTTTTTGGTAAGATTGAAAATGGAAAGATAATTTTAAATGATGTCGGTAAAATCGCAGAAAAATATTGGTTGGAAATACCTCTTCACTTTCCATATGTAGATTTAGATTATTTCATGATTATGCCGCACCATTCACATGGGATACTTGCACTAAATGATCATAGTAAAGACGTTGCATGCAACGTCTCTACGCAAACTGTAAATGAGAAGTATTCTAAACTTTCCCCCAAAAAATATTCATTATCATCTGTGGTTAGATCTTACAAATCAGCCGTTACAAAATCGTGTAATGCTAACGATTATAAATACTTTGCATGGCAGCCAAGATTTTTTGAGCGGATAATCAGAAATGAAGTGAACTTTATAACATCCGAAATTATATTGAACAGAACCCTTTAAGGTGGGAAATTGATAAGAATAATCCAGATAATATTGATTTTGATTTATTAGAGTAACCCATCTTTATAAGTTGAAAACCTTCAAGGTTTCATTTAATATTATTTACTAAAGTTATTCTTGTAGTAGTAAGAATTTTAAAACCTTGAAGGTTTTTTAGTCTGAATTTTATGATATTATCTAACCTTTCTTCATTGATTTAACTGTTGCGGTAATTCCATCCTGATAACTTGTTGGTTTAAAGTTAAATGCTTTTTCAAATTTTGTGCTGTCAAATAAATAATCATTTTCATTTTGATATAACATTTCAATGCTTTCTTTTACAACCGGAAGAAAATATCCAACCATTTTAATCATCCACATTTTTAGTACGGTGTAACTTGGTTTAACACCAAATTCTTTTGCGGCAAGCTCAATAAATTCTTTTCCAGTTAATGCGTTTTTATCTGTTGGCAAATGCCATATTTGATTATATGCTGAATTTGTATTCCCCAAAAGTGCAGTTGCTTTACCGGCATCAGGAGTGTATGTCATAGAGTGCTTTTTGTTTGCGTCAATAAACCATTGAGCTTTTTTCCCTTTTTTAAAATTATGAAACACAGTTACAGTAACAAAACTTAGCGGTGTATTTGGTCCATAAAAATCTGCGGCTCGTGCAATTATTGCATCAAGATTTCCGCGCTCAACTTCACTCATTAACATCTGCGCAATATGTGCACGCACTTCTCCCTTTTTACTAATTGGATTAACGCGCGTATCTTCCTTCATCCATCCATTAACTAAACCATAGGCATACACATTATCAAAAAAGACAAGTTTGGCTTTATGTGTTTTGCAAGCATTAATTACATTCTGCATAATTATTGGCCATTGTTTTTGCCAAACACTTATTTTGTATTGAAGTCCAACCGTTAAATAAACAACTTCAGAGCCTTCAACTGCTGATAGAACTTGTTGTGCATTAGTAAGATCAGCAATAACTAATTGATCTGTTGGATTTACAAGTTTAGGTTTGCGGCTAACTAATCTAATTTTATCTGTGTATTGCAATAACGATTTTGCAAGTTCCGTCCCAATAATTCCGGATGATCCTAAAATAGTTTGCATTATCTACCCTAAAAAAGATTAAATGAATTTGTATGGCAAATATTAGATAAGTTTTTGAGTAATGTTTTAGCAGGAATCACATCTACAATAGAATAAAACCCGATAATCAAATAGTTTATCGGGTTTGTGATGTATATCTAACGGAAAATAAATCAATAATTTATCTGTATTGATCCGTTTGAAAAAACAACTGTTGAGGAATCACCTGTCCGCGCAGTAAAAGTAAAAATAGCATCAATATCTTTATCTGTAATTCTGCTGATGGTCAGAAAACTTACATTATCAAAATAAGCTGTGTAAAGTTTATCACTACCGCCGCTTTGTGCTTTAAGAGTATAGTAAGTTTTTACATAGTATTTAACTCCTGG
>JBDTRQ010000086.1:0-2149 GCA_039931535.1 Ignavibacteriota bacterium | reverse complement strand
AATAAAGGATGGCGGTAAGATCACAATAATTCCAGTTGAAGAAGTAAAATGGATAGAAGCTCAGGATGATTACGTTCTGATAAATTCAGAAAAAGGAAGATTCCTAAAACAAAAAACAATGAAATATTTTGAAAATCATCTTAATGAAAATCAATTCGTAAGAATTCATAGATCATATATAATTAATTTGGATTTTCTACAGCACCTTGAACAAACCGATACAGAATCATACCGCTTAGTTTTAAAGAATGGCAAAGAATTACCGGTAAGCAAAACCGGATTAACAAAATTAAAATCCACACTTTAAGCATCTTCCAGCCTAATTCATTCAATTAAAAGATTCATCTTGACTTTAAACTAAATTTGGGTTAAGTTTTTAACGTTTGAAGAATTTCAAAAGTTAAAATCTAAATGACATCTGAAGAAAAAATCAAAAAAGAACTTATTCAACGATTCGGTGATGCTTATAAGGCTTTCGGTTTAAGCAAGCTAATGGGACATATAATCGCTCTGTTGCTATTCTCCCCCGAGCCTTTATCACTTGATGAAATAACAAAACAACTTGGAAGAAGTAAAGGTCCGATAAGTCAGATTGTTAGAAGATTAAGAGATAAACATCTAATCCGCAAAGTCTGGATGCCGGGAAACAATAGAAAAGATTTTTACGAAATTGAACCTGAAGTTTTTGAACATGCATTTAGAAATAATCTGGAATTGATTAAAAACAATACACGCATTGCCAAACAGCTAAAAGAAAAAGTAAAAACTGTAAAAAATAATTCTCTTCTTCCTGTTGATAAAAGAATGGAAGAAATGGAAAGTTTTTATTTATTAATGGAAATACATTATAATAACTTTCTTACAGCCTGGACGAAAGAAAGAAAAAAAATATATAAATAGATTTAAAAATATTTAAGTTTATCGTTTGATAATTTTCAAACGTTAAAAACAAAGGATTAAAAATTATGAAAAGATTAGAAAATAAAATTGCAATTATTACAGGCGGCGCACAGGGAATTGGAAAAGCAACAGTAAAAAGATTTGCCGAAGAAGGTGCAACGGTTATTATTTGGGATGTTAATGAGGTTAAAGCATCAGACACAATAAATGAATTAAAGACAATTAGCGAAAAGATAGAATTTCAAAAAGTGGATGTTACAAGTTTGGATTCTACAACTGAAGCAGTTTCACAAATAATTAAAAAACATATTAAGATTGATATTCTTATTAATAATGCAGGCATTACTCGTGATGCATCACTAATGAAAATGACCGCTGAGCAGTGGAAGCAAGTTGTTGATGTTAATCTTACCGGAGTTTTCAATTGCACAAAAGCTGTTGCTCCATTTATGGTAGAAAATAAATTTGGAAAAATTGTTAATACATCTTCCGTTGTTGGATTGTACGGAAATTTTGGACAAACAAATTATGTTGCAACAAAATCCGGAATAATCGGAATGACTAAAGTTTGGGCACGTGAACTTGGCAGAAAAGGAATAAATGTAAACGCTGTTGCTCCTGGTTTTATCGCAACAGAAATGGTTGAAACAGTTCCTGAAAAAGTTATTGAAATGTTAAAAGAAAAAACTCCTCTTGGCAAACTTGGTGATCCGGTAGATATTGCAAATGCATATTTATTTTTAGTAAGTGATGAAGCAAAATATATTACAGGTACAGTGTTAAGCGTTGATGGTGGATTAGTTTTATGATTAGAAATGCTCAAATTGCTGCAAGTGGAATGTTTGTTCCTGAAAGAATAGTACCAAACTCTTTCTTTAATGAATTACTTGGTGAAGATGTTGATACATGGCTTCGAGAAAATCTTACAATAAAGGAGCGAAGATGGTGTAATGATGATCAATCAACTGCTGATCTTTGTGTTGAAGCTGCAAAAGTTATTTTAGAAAATGCAAAGATATCGGCGAATGAACTTGATTTAATTATTATTGCAACAGATACTCCCGAATACATTTCTCCTTCAACTGCTTCAGTGGTGCAATATAGACTTGGAGCAGTAAAAGCAGGTACATTTGATGTTAATACTGCTTGTGCTGGATTTGTAACTGCGATTGATATCGCATCAAAATATATTCGCTCTGATAAAAAGTATAATAAAATTTTAGTAATTGGCGCTTATGCAATGAGTAAG
>JBDTRQ010000085.1:0-12041 GCA_039931535.1 Ignavibacteriota bacterium | reverse complement strand
TCACAAAGTACAATTTTTGCCTCGCTGCAGGATAGCGAAGGTTATATGTGGTTTGCTACTCGCAGCGGATTGAATCGTTATGATGGTTATAAGTTTAATTTATATTTCAATCATCCGAATGATTCAACTTCCCTTTCTGATGACGGCACAAATTCTCTCTACGAAGACCATAATGGAAATTTGTGGGTGGGAACTATTTACGGAAACATAAACAGATTTGATCGTACAACGGAAACTTTTAATTATAAAAATGTTTCTGATTTGATGGATGTAATTCCAGATCAAACTGATGATTTTTATGAATATCCATTGTCCTTTTCAAGAAATCAAAAAACTACAATTACTTCCATTGCTGAAGATAAAGATGGCAAATTATGGATTGGAACCTGGGGATGCGGCATTGTTGTTATAGATAAAAATTTCAAAAAGTATAATCATTTTTATTTTGATAAAAATAATTCAGGTGGACTTAGAACAAACCGAATTATGGATTTACTTTTTGATGATGATGGTAAATTATGGGTTGCAACTTTTGGCGGTGGTTTATCGCGAATTACAATTTCAAATAAAAATTCTAAAAATGATTTTTCATTTGAAACTTTACTGCAAGGTGTGGATGAATTTTCACTTTCAGATAATAAACTTCTCAATCTATTTAAAGATTCTGAAAAGAATATTTGGATTGGTTCATACTACGGTGGACTTATTTATATTCCAAGCGATCAAACCAAATTGCCTTTTGGCAAAGCAAAAATAAATTGCGAACGATGCCCAATCTCAGTAGATAATTTTTCTCCAAACACAGTTATGTGTTTTGCAGAAGACAAAGAACATTATTTGTGGATTGGAACTTTTGGCGGCGGATTAATACGATACGACAAAAACAAAAATGAATCACTGCATTTTTTTAATGACCCGATGAACCAATATTCATTGGGTGATAATGATGTACTTTCACTTTGTACTGATCGTTCGGGAATTATTTGGGCAGGCTCTCATCTTGGCGCAGGGATAACAAAAATTTATAAAAACACTGCACGCTTTAATCACGTTAAACATGAACCGCGTAAAAAACATTCGCTTAGTGATGATGTAGTTTGGGCGATTTATAAAGACAAAGAAAGTATTCTTTGGATTGGAACTTATAAGGGCGGATTAAATAAATACGATCCGGTTTCAAATAGCTTTTCTTCAATTAATAAATCTGATAAAGAAGGTTCGCTTAGTAGTAATCACATACGAGCAATTAAGGAAGACAACTACGGTAATCTGTGGATTGGAACTTATGACGGAGGATTAAATATCTTAAATAAAAAATCAAAACAAGTAAGTATTTTTAAGAATGATGCTAATTACCCATTAAGTATTGGTGGAAATCAAGTTCAGGACATTTTTATAGAATCGGATAGTGTTTATTGGATTGCAACATTTGGAGGTGGTTTAAACAAAGTAACAGCTAAAGGAAATCCAATAAATCAAAAGTTAAAGTTTAAACGATTTGTAAATCAAAAAGATAATCCTCAATCAATAAGCGATAATCGTGTTTATAAAATATACCGCACCAAGGATGGAGTGTTTTGGATTTGCAGTTATGGCGGTGGATTAAATTCATTTGATCCGAAAACGGAAAAGTTTAAACGATATCCACTGAACTCCGGCAAAGAAGACAATTTTAATATTGAAAATCTTATGACAATACATGAAGATTCAGATGGATTGCTCTGGCTTGGTTCATATGGCGGAAGTCTAACAAGTTTTGAAAGAAAATCAGGAAAATTTACTCGTTATTCTTTTAGAGAAGGATTAACCAGCGGCGTTGTTTATGGAATATTAGAAGATGAAGCAAAGCACCTTTGGATAAGTTCAGACAATGGAATATTTAGACTGAACCTTAAAACAAAAGAGATTAATCGTTATGATATTCAAGATGGTCTTCAGAGTTTAGAGTATAGCGGAGGCGCTTACTTTAAGGTTGCCGAAGGATATTTATACTTTGGCGGTATAAATGGATTCAATTATTTTGATCCAAATAATATTAAACCTAACACTTACATTCCTCCGGTAGTTATATCATCCATTAAAGTTCTTAATGAATATGTTAAAGGTGAGCAAGAAGAATTAGTTCTTGATCACAAGAAAAATTTCATCTCTTTTGAATTTTCATCCTTAGATTATTCTGACCCGCAGGACAATCAATATTCGTATATATTGGAAGGGTTGCAAGATGAGTGGCAGCTAACTGAATCTTCATCTCGAACTGCAACGTACACTGACCTAAGACCGGGCACTTATATATTTAAAGTGCGCGGTTCAAACAGTGATGGTGTTTGGGGTGATAATTATGCTTCAATTAAAATTATAATACTTCATCCATTTTGGCAAACATGGTGGTTTATTACACTTGCTGTAATTTTGGTTGCTGCATTCTTATACTATCTAAGTACAATCAGGATTAAAAACTTGCTTGCAATTGAAAAATTAAAATCTAAACTTGCCGCGGATTTACATGATAATATTGGCAGCGGCTTAACTGAAATTTCTATCTTAAGTGAAGTTGCATCAAGAAAAAATAACTTGGGTGTAAATAAATCTGAAAATGAATTACTTAACATCAGTGAAATATCAAGAAAGCTTGTAGATAGTATGAGCGATATTGTTTGGGTTGTAAATCCAAGCAGAGATTCGCTTCACGATTTGATTATCCGATTAAAAGATACTTACAGCGAACTCCTTAGCTCGCTTGGAATATCTTTTAAAACAAAAAATCTTGAAAAGTTAGAAGATGTTAGACTGCCGATGGACGTTAAACAAAATCTTTACTTGATATTTAAGGAAGCAATTAATAATTCGATAAAACATAGTAAGTGTAAACATATTACTCTGGAAGCAAATTTAAGAAGTGATGTTTTAGAGATTTCATTAGCTGATGATGGAGTTGGATTTGATGAATCATTTATTTCTAAGGGTAACGGATTAAAGAATATGATAAACAGGGCGGATCAAATAAAAGGGAAAATAAAAATTAAATCATCTGTAAACACAGGAACCACAATCAGATTTATTGGTAAATCCGGTTTAACAAATAAACTAAAAGTATTTTTTAAAAAATGATAAACGTAGCAATTGTAGAAGATAACACAACTATCAGAGAAGGTCTTGCAGCATTAATAAATGGAACGGATGGTTACAAGTGTATTGGCGCATTTGGCGATGTAGAATCTTTTCTGCCAAAGATCAGTTCGCTGCCAATAAATGTTGTGCTTATGGATATTGGTTTACCCGGAATGAACGGAATTGAAGGAGCAAAAAATGCAATCATTAAAAATCCGGATTTAAGTATTTTAATGTTAACAGTTTATGAAGAGAGTGAATTTGTATTTGATGCACTTTGCGCCGGAGCTTGCGGTTATCTTGTAAAAAAAACTCCGCCGGCAAGATTACTTGAAGCAATAAAAGATGCAGATGACGGCGGCTCACCGATGAGCTCCAGAATTGCGCGGCAGGTGATAACTGCCTTTAAAGAAGGAAAAAGTATTGCGACCAGCACTCAGAATTATGATTTAAGCGATAGAGAAATAAGTGTGTTAAATCTTTTGTCTGATGGATATAACTATCAGGAAATTGCCGAGACACTTTTTATTAGTGTTGATACAGTGCGTCATCACATCCGCAACATCTACAAAAAACTCCACGTTCACTCACAATCAGAAGCAGTAGCAAAAGCAATCAGAAAAAAAATAATTTAGCTCTAACTAATAAATCGTCTTCTATTTGCACGACGTTTAAGGAAAAGTGTTCAAGGTTATAAAGTCATTGCGAGTTAGTCTTCGAACGAAGCAATCTCAAATAATTAATTATCCCACATATTCGTGTAATAATCTAATCATTCTAAATCTACCCAACTAAAAAACCGCATATCTATGCAGTTGCGCACCTGTCAATAATTTTGCACCTTTATCCCAGAAATTGACACAAAGATTTTTTATTATCATTTAATGACAAACGAACAATGAATCGAGTAAAATCTTTACAACTAACTAAGAGGAGGATATTATGGAAAACATGATATATCCAAATAAACTTTCTAATCCATTAGCCGATCTTATCAGCGATGAGATTTGGGAATTACTTAACAGCCGTGGTTTAATTAACGACCGCTCAGTTAGAGATTATATTATTCGCAGAAGATTTAAAACTTTGCGCTCACAAAAAATTAGAACAGGTGATGCGATTGACACACTAAGGGCAGAATATCCTTATCTTCAATTTGACACGATTAGGAAGATAGTGCATAACCCACCAAAACAGATAAGTAGATCATAGATCTTATAAGGAATTCTATCCTCGCCCGTCCTGACTAAAAATTGGGACGGGTTTTTTTATGAATAATTTTAAGTGTTTAATTATAATCTTAATCTTTGGGGGCTGTCACGGTCGCACCGTGACATTTTAACTAATTATTTGAATACAAATCAATCCCACCCAACTCAGTATTTACTTCCAAAACAGAATTATTATTCAATGAATAATTTCTTGCACTGGAATATTTATAATCTTCTGCTCTTAAAACTAAGCCAGATTTAACTGGGTTATTGTGAATGTAGTTTAATTTAGTCCAAAACATTTTTTGATCACGAATGACTTCATCATCAAATCTTTTCATCCATAATTTTCTATCCTGATCTTTTATCCCACTAGCCGCTTGTTCAAATATGTTAAGTAGTTTAGAATTATTTGCTTCATCTAAAAGATCAAAAATCTGCCAGGCTGTAAATTTTTTAATGTCTCTCATTATCTCAGAAATATTACCAAACTTATTGTTTACTTCGACACTCCAATGGAAATGTGTAGGCATAATTACATAGCCAAGAACAGAGAATTGATACTTCTTTCTATAGTGTTTTATGTTTGCGATAAGAATATCGCAAAACAATGGATTAGTAAAAATTGGAATGAATTTTATTACAGTAGTAGTAACAAAGAAAAAACTTTCATCAACTAAATTATTTCGTCCTCTTCTTCCCATAACCAAAAATATAAAAATATAAGGTCATTGTCACGGTGCGACCGTGACATCCGTTAAAATTTTAAGTGTTTAATTATAATCTTAATCTTTCCGTAAATTAGTACAGAATTTAAAACAAAGTTTATGCTAATCAATAACCCCACAACACCACTTACAGAAATTTTTGATCCCTTGTTTGATCAAAAACAGATTAGGCTATTCATCAAACGCGAAGATCTGACTGATGAATTTATTTCAGGTAATAAATTTTACAAACTAAAATACAATCTTATCGAAGCGGAAAAACTTGGTTACAAAACACTTTTTACTTTTGGCGGCGCTTATTCAAATCACATTGATGCAACTGCAGCGGCAGGTAAAAAATATGGTTTTAAAACAATCGGCGTTATAAGAGGCGAAGAACATTTGCCGCTTAATCCCACACTAAGTTCTGCACAAGAAAATGGAATGATATTTTATTCCCTCGATAGAAAATCTTACAGAAATAAATATGATAAAAACATTATTGATGAACTAAAAAATAAGTTTGGCGATTTTTATTTAATTCCTGAAGGCGGTTCAAATCATCTTGCAATAAAAGGCTGTGCAGAAATCATTCCAGGTATCCCAACAGAATTTAATTTTGTTTGCTCTGCTTGCGGCACCGGCGGAACGCTTGCCGGATTAATATTGGGTTTGGATTCAAAATCTTTTGCGCTCGGTTTTTCAGTTCTTAAAGGCGGTGAGTTTCTTTATCAGAACATTCGTTCGCTTCTTTCGTCTTATCAAAAAGAAAATCTTAACAACTTTCAGATAAATCTTGATTATCATTTTGGCGGATACGCAAAAACAAGTAAAGAACTAAATTATTTTTGTAAAAATTTTGAAGAACAACATAGCATTACCATCGAACCAATTTATACCGGAAAAATGTTTTACGGAATTTATGATCTTATAAAAAATAATTTCTTTCCTGCAAACAGCACGATAGTTGCGATACACACAGGTGGCTTGCAAGGTTTGCACGGTTTAAAGCAAAGAAAAATGATTTAATTTATTGTGTGCATTAATGCATTTCCTTTTTAACTTTACATTGTAGTTTGATTCACACTTTTGTATTTGAAATTGTTTTTAGAAAAAGTTTAATAAATTATTAAGGATTATAATGAGAGATTTAATTATTGTATTCATTGGTTTTGGAATTATTTCTTACTTTTTCTTCACGCTGGGTTCCGCAAGAATTGCAATACAAAAAGGTCGTTCAGGCATAATTTGGTTTCTTATTTCTTTAATTATTCCTCCCATTACATTTACAATTATCAACTTCCTAAAAGCAAGATCCTTACAAAATTCTAATAAAAAATCATCTTTTGACAATATTATAATGGAGCTTACCCAACCATTCATAGATCTCGCTCATACCTCTCAAGCATTGTTCGGATTAAATCTTTCTTATTTATTTGAAGGATTGACTTATTTTGGAGTCTTGGGTCTTTTAGGGATATTTTTTAATAATTTTATAAAACTGGACGACGTTGTTGCAGGAAATATGCTTGGTGTATTAACTGCTGGAATTACCATTAGTATGTTGTTTTTGGGTGCAACGGTAGATTGGATTGGATTAAGAAAGTCGCTTTTACTCGCATTAGTCTTGATGTTAGTTGGTAGGGTACTGCTTGCAATCTCACCAAACTTAGGTATTCCAGGATTATGGAATTCTTCTCATATTATTGCTGTACTTGGTTTATTTGGGATAATATTAGGCTATGGAATTTACCAACCGGCTTGTTATGCAGGAGTAAAACAACTAACAGATGAAAAAACTTCTGCAATGGGTTATGCTATGTTATACGCATTAATGAATTTGGGAGGATTTTTACCTGCTATAATATCGCCTCCTCTAAGGAAATCATTTGAAATTCCAGGAGTTTTTTGGGCTTATGTCGTTTTTACTGTAATTGGGATTGGTGTCGTTTATTTTATCATTACTAAAAAAGCAATGACTAAAGCTATTGAGGCAATAAATAATAAAAAGGTTTTTAAGGAAGTAGATAAAGAAGAAGAGAAAGGTTTAAAACTTTTTTTAAATGCTTTCAAAATTCAGGTTAGTCAGAAGAAAAAAACGGCAATTATACTCTCCATAGTATTTTCTGTTATTCTAATAATTGCATTATCAAAAGAGTTTTTCTTTATGTCTTATAATTTTAATGTATCAAATGAAAATTCTTTACTGTTCGCAGTTTTTAATATAAATTGGATTGTTGGTGCCTTATTAATTGGTTTAAGTTTTGCGATATTTATAATTACTGATGCAAGATTTGCATTCTTTGTATTTATTCTAATATTTGTTCAGACCCTATTTGCACACAATTGGCTAACTTTACCTCAATATACGAGTCGTGCTTTCGTAGGCCAAACATATTTTGGAATTGAGAATTTTGTCAATGATAATTTTGAGTTTTTTGTAAATCTAAATCCAATGTTCATATTTATTTTAACTCCAATGGTTACGGCTTTAACATCAAAGAAAAACACATATACGATGATGATAATTGGAACATTTGTAATGGCATCTCCAACTTTTCTTCTAGCTCTTGGAGCTAATCTTTATACTTTATTAGCTTATTTAGTCATCATGTCCATAGGCGAAGCAATGTGGCAGCCAAGATTTCTACAATGGGTTGCTGAAATCGCACCTAATGGCATGACTGGTATCTATATGGGGATTGGTCAATTCCCGTGGTTTTTAACTAAGGTGATAACAAGCTTGTACTCAGGATCCTTTTTAATGAAATATTGTCCTATTGATACTCCAGTATCTTTTATGAATACTGAAATGATGTGGCTAATTTACGGGTTTATTGCAATGATTAGTCCATTAGGGTTGTTCCTTGCTCGCGGATGGATGCAGAAAGGTTTTAAAACTAAACACGAAGGATAATATTTCGGATTAATAGAATTATGGAGTTATGGAGTTATGGAGTAAAGTAATAATGAAAATTGATTCTAAAAATTTAGAACCCCACAACTCCAATATTCCTTAATTAATTATTGGATTAACATGAAAAATATACCATTAAATATTTTTTCTTTGATTATTCCGCTGCTTATAGCCGGCTGTTCCTTTACAACCTACGATAAAGTTTATCCAACATTACAAGATGGAAAGTACGATAGTGAGTTTCCGTACTCATCCACGTCTGTTGAGCTTGGAAAAATTAGTGAAACAATCCAGCGTGTAAACTCAACTGCATTTTATAAAATTTTTGTTTTTGACGGTAAGGATAATTTTACTTTAAAAGATTTAGCGAATAAAAACCTTAATAAGATAGCGGCAACAGAATCGCTTGCAGACAACTCAACTTCGGGGACTGCAGTAACAGTTTATTCTTCAAATGGAAATGTTGCATTACTAACCTGTGCACACACAATTACTTTTCCCGATACAATTATCGCATATAAGTTTGATGATTTTGGATTCGCCACAAATTATATTGAATCAATTTCAATTAAAGAAAAGCAAGTAATATATGTTGCAGGTTTTCCAGAAGGCAGTCAGGTAGAAATTCTTGCAATCGATCGAGTTTCTGATATCGCGTTGATTGGCAGAAATTATGGTGCACAATCGGGAATTTTCTTTCCAGCATTTAATTATAAATTAGGCAAAGCAAAAGATGTTGAATGGGGTACGTTTGTTTATCTTGTTGGATATCCAATCAACTTTAAAATTATTACAAAAGCGATTGTCAGCAGTCCACGCAGAGATGATGCTGGTTCTTTTTTGGTTGATGCTGTTATCAATCCCGGATTTAGCGGTGGATTTGTACTTGCAATACGCGATGGTGTTCCCAATTTTGAGTTAATCGGAATGGTGCAATGGGTTCCTGAAGAAGAAGAAAATTTAATTTATCCGGAAAACTCAAAATCTAAAACAACTTATAATCCTGTTGTGCCCTACGAAGGTAATCTTTATGTAAGAAAACATTCATCTATTCGTTATGGAATCGCAAAGGTTATTCCTGTAGAAAGTATTATGACTTTTCTGCAGCAGAATAAATCTTATTTTAACAAAAAAGGATTTTACATTTTTGAATAATTTTTTTTCAAATCAGTAACTTTTTCGGCTTTTAAAGCGTCTTATCATTACTAGAAAACAATGACTAAAGAAATTGAACATATAAAATTTAAAACCACTTGCCCAATCTGCAATAAAGAGATTAATGAGTTGTGGGTCGCAAAGTTAGATTCCGTTATTGGTATTAGATATGCTTACATCTGCAGCGAGTGTAAAAATCTTTTAAAATTATCAAAAGGAATGTACGTGGATATTTCAAATCTTAATCGAATACTCTTTCCGCAATAAACCACTACTTAATAAATAATAGACTTTATTAAATCACCTAATTCAAAAAGTTGCACTAAATACTATTTCCGTAACACAGACTTAAGTCTGTGCTACAATTTTACAATAATTATTTGGACTATGTGTAAGGTGACTTATTAAATCACACTCATTCTAGAATAACACTGCCACCGAGGCAAACATCATCTTTATAAAAAACTGCAAATTGCCCAGGTGCAATTCCACGATCTTCTTTTTCGGATATCACAGTTGCATACTCATCATTAAAAGTTAATGTGCATTTATAAAAATGTTCGCCGTGTCTAATCTTAACAAGATAGTTTCCGTCTTCAGGTCTTTCTTCGGATATCCAATTAAACTTGCTAACTTTAAATTCTTTTCTTGCACGATTTGTAATATTTTCTTTTGAGATATAAACAATATTTTTTTCGATGTCTTTGCTTATCACATACCACGGTCCGCCGCCTAATCGTAAACCGGAACGCTGACCAATTGTATAAAAATAGAATCCATTGTGTTTCCCTAAAACTTTGTTCGTATCAACATCAATAATATCTCCTTCAATTTCTCCAAGATGATGTTTAATAAAATCAGAAAATTTAATCTTACCAAGAAAACAAATTCCCTGGCTGTCTTTCCTGCTCATATTTGGTAGATCATAACTTTGTGCAAGTTCTCTGATTTGTTTTTTCTTATAAGTTCCGATTGGAAAAAGCGAACGGCTTAATTGCAGTTGAGTGAGATATGCAAGAAAATATGTTTGATCTTTTATCGGATCGGGTGAAGTTTTTAAAATAAATTCATTATTTATGTTTTCAATTTTTGCATAATGACCTGAAGCAACTTTTTCAAACGAGTTATCAATCTTGTTAATAAACTGTCCAAACTTTATTAAACGATTGCAAAACATATCAGGGTTGGGTGTTCTGCCTTCCCTAATTTCTGAGATTGTATAGGAAACAACGGAATCCCAATATTCAGTTTGCATATTAATGGTTTCAAGTGGAATATTTGCTTGTTTGCAAACAGCGCGCGCAAACTCAAGATCTTCTTCCCAGGGACAATTGCCAAGAAATGAAAATTCATCCTGCAGCCAAATCTTAAGATAGAAAGCAGTTACATTGTGTCCTTCATCTTTTAATAAACGAAGTGCAACAGAGCTATCAACTCCACCGGAAAGTAAAACAGCAACTTTCATTTATTTTTTGTATCCGGTTTAATTTTAGCTGATTGAATTTGCTCAATAACTTTATCGTAGATTTTTTTTTCAACCTTACTAAGAATTAGTGTAACAAGTTTATTTGAGTTTTTCATTCTATCAAAAAACCCGATGCAAATTTTGTTTTTACCATCACAAACCTTCATCATTCCCCGATACTTGCTGTCAAATATTCCACCTGAAAGTAAATCGATATCTTTTAATAAAATCGTAATTGATTTATCCTTAAATAAAAAATTAGTGCAAATTATTTTTTCATCATCTATTTCAATTTTATACGGAATAAGTTTATAAAAGTTTATATATGATTTGTTCAGATAGTAAATAATAAATAATGATAACAAAAAAGGAATAAGTATAACAAGGTTTTTATCAATTAAGGGTGCTACCGCTACAGCATAAATAATTAAAAGTGGTGTTGCAACCAGATTGAAATATCGGTAAATAAATTTCCAGAAAATTGGATAAGTAAATGTTTGCATATTAGTTTTTGAATTCATTATTCAAATTTAATCAAGTGTGCTGTTACATTAAAGCGTTTAAATAAAGGTTAATTTAACACAATAAAAAAGGGCTCGCGTGAGCCCTTAAGAAATCTAAAAACTTAATTTTTACTCTATTACTGCGCCAATTCCTTTTATCTGATAAAGTGTAATTGGACCTGTCACACTTGCGGCATCAAATTCAGTTCCCTGCTCGGCAGCAACGTGTTCATAATACTCTACTGCCTCTTCTTTTGTTAACTCGATTTTGTAAACGGTTCCTTCAACAAGTGCGGATTTACCTTTCGCTTCAACAGGAAAAACAATATCGCCGTCTTTAACTTTAATTTTTACTTTTTGATTCTCAGCATCACTTTTTAATTCCATCCAGCATCCAGCCATCGCACAAACATCAAGCACTTCACCTTCAACTAAAACCGTTTTTCCAACATATTCTTCCGGTGTTTCAAGAATTTTTGAGATGCTTGTTTTTTCCTTTAAAGAAATTTCTTTCCCAAAATTTTCTGATTGGGAATAGATACTAACTGCTGCAAAAAGAAATAATGTAATTAATAATTTTTTCATGGTTTCTCTTTTCTATTATTTATAAAGTTAAAACTTAATTGTTACTTTATCTTTAAACTCAATTTTAACTCCGGGCAAATCGCCAATAGCTTCTTTAAATTGTTCCATTGTTTCTGGTTTTGTTTTCTGTAAGTTTTCTAAAACATCTTTGTGTTTAATAATTTCTGAAAAATCAACCTGCATTATTGTAATTTTATTTCCATCAACAAAAGATGCATCTGATTCTTTAATTGAGCTGTTAAAGTTTAGTGAAACATTAATTTTCATTCCATCAAACATTTCAGTGATTTTTTGTTGTGCATCTTCATTGAATGCAGAATCTTCAACTGCTGTATAAGCGGAGTCCGTATCAACTTCGTCTTCCATTTGAGGCTTTGGAAAATCAAT
>JBDTRQ010000084.1:0-1590 GCA_039931535.1 Ignavibacteriota bacterium | reverse complement strand
TCAGTGGTTCGCTTGATGACTCTGTAAGAAAGTTTGAAAGAGATTTTATTATGAGGGCTTTAGAAAACAATGATAATAATAAAGAAAAAACGGCTGATGCATTGCGTGTTGGTTTATCAACACTGTACCGTAAATTAAAAGAACTGGATATAAAAGTTTAGCTGCAATTTTTAGCTGATTGACTATTTGGTTTTATTCTCAATAATTAAAATCCATTTTTGTCAATTTTCAATTGCGAGAATATAAACTTGAACAATTGCGTTCAATCCTTACAAAAACTACTCATAAGATGCAATCCATCCCTACCACCTATTTTGGCACACTAATAGCAAAAGTGTATCAACTTTTCCAATCAGGGGAAAAGAACAATAAAAAAATGAAAAACGTAGTTATATATAGCCCCGATTTTAGCTTGTGTTACAGTTTATTAATGTACCTGCAAACGAATTATAAAGTTGTTGCTACAACTGATATTGAAGTGGTGTCGTCACTGATATGTAATGGCAGTGCAGATTTGGTGATAATGGATAAAGAACCAGATGCAAATTTGCTAATCAAATGCGAACATTTCAAAAAGTGCAAATCAAATGTTCCATTAATTTTAACTTACGTTTTTAATAATCGAGTTAAAGAAACAGAAGAAAAGATTAAGAAATTTATCAATGAAATTTTTTATAAGCCTTTTGACCTGAACGAAATTTCTTCAAAGATACCTGTCTTATTAGCCAACGCTTAATTAGCAAAACTTAAATTTTTTATTTGCAATCTTCTGTTCATTTTTTTTATTTATTGTATTGTATTATGGACATATTTTTTTGTTTTGCTATAGTGTTGTGATTTATTAAATCATTCTGATTCTTGCGAAATTGATGCAAATTGACTTCCCAAAGCTGAGAAAATAGCAAATCTGAACAAGGCGAATATTGGATTTTTAGCAAATAATAAACATTGAAAAGGTGGTATTCTAATTGTAACATAAGCACACAAAATCGATAACTAAATAGTTCAATAAATTAAGGAATCTAAAATGAAAAATCTAATAATCTATCTCGGTTTAATTGTAACCATAGTTGCTTTATACGGATATGCTTTTACAATTGCAGATCAAAAAAGTGATGACGGCAAAAAAGTATTTGTAGATAACAAATGTAATATGTGCCATACAGTTACATCAGTAGGTATAGAATCTAAAAAATCTGATGCAGTTGACCTATCTGCAGTTGGTAAGGATGCAACCCAAGAATTTTTATTAAAATATTTAAAGAAAGAAGTAAAACTTAACGAGAAAGATCATAAATCATCTTTTAAAGGCAGCGATGCAGATCTTAAAATTTTGGTTGATTGGTTACTTACTCTTAAAGGAAAATAATACAGTTTGAGTTTATCATCTATGGCACTAAAATCATCATCAAGCGAGAAATTAAGATGCTTCCCAAACATCTTAAAAAAAATACAAACCCTCCTTGTAATCGGATTAGTTATTCTACCCACAAATATATATGCTCAATCGATTGATGACTGTTTGATGTGCCATAGTGATAATACACTCACTATGGAAAAAAAAGGGAAAGAAATTTCCCTGTTCGTTAA
>JBDTRQ010000083.1:0-1979 GCA_039931535.1 Ignavibacteriota bacterium | reverse complement strand
CCAAATAACTTTCAATTCTAATCTGCTTGCGGTATATTTTATTATTATAATATCAAATCTTTAGGAGAAACCACAATGCTTTTTATCATATCCTTAATTGCCGCAGTTGTTGCTTTTTTTATTCACAAAAACGCAAAAAAAAGATTTAGTCGTTCTGAATCCACTTTTGCATTAGCCGGAATGGCTCTTGCATTAGTAATTGCACTTGCTCAGTGTTTTACAGTTATACCCGCAGGCCACACAGGCGTAATAGATTTTCTGGGATATGTAAGTGATAATACTCTTAAACCAGGAGTGAACATTGTCAATCCCATGTCAAATGTTGAAAAGATGAGTATTAAAACGCAGGAATTGAAAGAATTAATGTCGGTACCTTCAAAAGAAGGATTAAGTGTTGATCTTGAAATAAGTCTGCTATTTAAATTGGATTCTGAAAAAGCAAATGATATATATAAAACGGTGGGCCCAGATTATGCTGAAATTATATTAACGCCCCAGTTTAGATCTGTGGTCAGGGGTGTAACCGCACGTTATGAAGCAAAAGCGTTGTATACAGCATCCCGTGAAAAGCTAGCAGGTGAGATTCTTGTTGAGCTGGAAAATTTGGTTGGTCCCAGGGGTATTATAGTCGAACAAGCTCCTCTGAGACAAATTAAACTACCAGAACGCTTAACAAAATCCATCGAGGAGAAATTACAAGCCGAACAGGAAAGTCAGCGAATGGAATTTATTTTAACTCGAGAAAAACAAGAAGCGGATAGAAAAAGAATTGAAGCAAAGGGTATTGCTGATTTCCAGGAGATAGTTTCCAAAGGTATTAGTGAACAATTGCTAAAGTGGAAAGGAATTGAGGCAACTGAAAAGCTTGCGGGTTCGCAAAATACTAAGGTTGTCATTATCGGATCTGGAAAGGATGGATTACCATTAATACTTGGCAGTGACAAATAGACTGATCAGTCATTTGATATTTGTTAATAATTTAATATTTTTGAACTCATCAGTCAAATAATTAAGACAAGCAGAAAAATATGCTTCCAGCAATACATACAATCAATTTATTACTTCCGTTTTTTTACATCGCAACTTTTGCGATTTACTTTTACGATTTTCAGCAAGGCGGAAAGCAATTTGAGAACTCTAAACGTGTTTTTCTATTTCTAACATTAATATTTCATTTTTTTTATTTGCTTCTTAGAACAATTGAATTTAATCATCCGCCGATAACGAATGTTTTTGAAATCTTTACAGTGCTCGCGTTTGCAATTAGTTTTTCATATTTCATTTTAGAATTAGTTACAGATATCCGCGGTACGGGTCCGTTTATAATTATCATCTCAATAATTTTTCAAATAACATCAACTTTTTTTATTCAAGATCTTGCAGAAGTTAAAGAGGTGCTTAGAAGTAACTTGCTTGGTACTCATGTTATCAGCGCACTAATTGGTTATGCGGGAATTACAATTTCTGCGGTGTATGGAATTTTATATTTAATTCTTTACAACGAAATAAAATTAAATAAATTCGGTTTGATATTTGACCGGCTGCCAAGTTTAGAAATTTTAGAAAAAATGAGTTTCATCGCTGCTATAATTGGGTTTGTTTTTTTAACCATTACAATAATTATAGGAATAATTTGGTTACCCCAAGCCTTTCCCAAAATTACATTTCTTGATCCAAAATTAATTGGAACATTTGTAGTTTGGCTTCTCTATGGAATCGGACTTATTAATAAGTTTTTGGGCAAATGGCGCGGGAAGAAATTAATAATTCTTTCTATCATCGGGTTTACTCTTGCAATTTTATCAACAGTGCTTACAAACTTTTTAGCAAAAAGTTTTCACTCTTTTTATTAAGATATGAATCTCCTTGGAATATCAATAAATCACCGCACTGCGCCGGTTGAACTTAGAGAAGCGCTTCACTTAAGTGAAGATGAAATCAAAAAGTTTATCCAGCAGACAAAAGACAGCGCTTTTGCA
>JBDTRQ010000082.1:0-2102 GCA_039931535.1 Ignavibacteriota bacterium | reverse complement strand
ATATCAATTCTATTCATCACATTATCTACAAACTTATAAATTAAAAATTAGGAGATATTTTTATGGAACAAACAATTCAACAAACACCAATTTCAATGCCGCGCATCGGCGATAAAGCACCATCATTTAAAGCAATAACTACACAGGGAGATATAAATTTTCCGGAAGATTATTCCGGCAAATGGGTAATCCTTTTTAGTCACCCCGCAGATTTTACACCTGTTTGTACATCAGAGTTTATGACTTTTGCAACAATGGAAAAACAATTTGAAGAAGCTAACTGTAAACTTGTCGGTCTTTCAGTTGATGGATTGTACAGCCACATTGCGTGGTTAAGAACAATCAAAGAAAAAATTGAATACAAAGGAATGAAAGATGTTGAAGTTACTTTCCCCTTGATTGAAGACATTACAATGAATGTTGCAAAAACTTATGGAATGCTTCAGCCGGGTGAAAGCACAACAAAAGCTGTACGCGCAGTTTTCTTTGTTGATCCCAAAGGCATAATAAGAGCAATAATTTATTATCCATTAAGTCTTGGTAGAAACTTTGATGAGCTTTATAGAGTTATAATTGCACTACAAGCAGCAGATGAATTTGGCATTGCAACTCCAGCCGATTGGAGACCAGGCGATGATGTAATTATTCCAACCGCAGGCTCATGTGGAACAGCAAAAGACAGAATGGATGGAAAAGAAAAAGATATTAAATGCCACGATTGGTTCTTCTGTACAAAACCAATCAGCAAAGATGAGGTAATGAAAAAAGTAATGAAGAAAAAGTAAAACTAATTTTAGTTTAACCTTTATGGCCGCAATTAAAAGTTGCGGCTTTTTTTATTAATTATTCTTTTCTAAAATATAAAAGCAACTTTCCTTTTAATTTATTATTATTGCGGAAAATAAATAGTTGGAAGCAACGCACATGACAATTCTCGTTATGAAGAATATTTTTCGCCTACTTGCTCTGCTTATTATCTTCACAATTACAGGCTGTAATACTAACAGTAAGCTAAAATATTCTGTGCCTGCCGAATTTGATGAACAGGAATATATTTGGCTGAGCTGGGTGGAAACGGGCTTTTTAGGCGGAGAACCATTTTACTTTACAGCAATAAATGCCATGAAAGAAATAACTCCTGATGTTAAAGTTAGACTATTCTACGGCCCCCAGCTTGCTTACAATAAAGAGCAAATGGAAAATAGAATTTATCAAAAATTGCTCGAAAATAACATTGATACATCAAGAGTGACACTTTTTTATAATGAGAAAGACTATGGTGCTATTCAGGATCCCGGCCCCATTTTCCTGAAGAACGGAAAAGGAGAATTTGCCGTTGCAGATTTTAAGTTTATTCATCCTGATAAAAGATCAGAAGCAATTGACAGAAACGTAGCTGCTAAATTAAATCTCCCCACAATTTCTTCAAACATGGTTTCAGAAGGTGGTGCCTGGCAAACAAATGGCGAAGGAACTATGCTACTGGTAGAGGCGGTTGAATTAGATAGAAATAAAACTATGTCGAAGACACAAATTGAAGACGAATATAAACGGGTATTGGGTGTAACTAAAATTATCTGGCTGAAAAAAGGCATGAAAGAAGAAGAATGGGGAAAATTGGATAATGGGAAATATGGCATTGGTACGGGTGGTCATATAGATGAGTTTTGCCGCTTCGTAAACCCCACAACCGTACTGTTGGCAGAAGTGAGTACAACAGATACAGCAGGAAATGAAATTTCTAAAGAATCCTATCGCAGGATGGAAGAGAACTATCAAATACTAAAGCACAGTACTACTCAGGATGGAGAACCTTTTGAGATTATAAGACTTCCGGCCGGGCCATTAATGACAGAGAAAGTGTTGTATAAGACCTTAAATAAAGAAGAGCAGTCGTGGTTCGACAATGTAAGTACCGATTCAGTGGAATTTTATCTTGCGACAGGATATATGAATTTTGTTATCGCCAATAAAATAATAGTGACTGCCAAATTTTGGCAAGAGGGGCTTTCGGATGATTTTAAAATAAGAGACGAAGAAGCAAAACAAGTTTTAGAAAAAGCATTCCCAAACAGAAAAGTTGTACAGATAGATTGTATGCC
>JBDTRQ010000081.1:0-1666 GCA_039931535.1 Ignavibacteriota bacterium | reverse complement strand
CGCCGTTTGCAATGTAAATCTGTTGTGATGCTGAGTTATTTATCAATGTTGAATCAAACTCAACCATAAGCGGCAGAACAAGTAATTCCGCAAAAGTTGGTCTAATGTTACTTGTCGCAAAACTATAAATCCTATCAACAAATTCTGGATGATCTATGTAAGGATTTCTTTTTAACTGCAGCAGCGCAATAGCATTGTTACGATTTGATTCAACAACACCAACAGTATCAAGTTTATTCCATTCTCTAAAAGCATTTTCCTGTGTCTGAGTAAAAAATCCACCATAATTAACTGGATAACGAGTAATAAAATAAAACATAGAACGGCTAACATCTCCCTTATGAATATCACGCGGTTCAAATACAATTTGCCCGGAACTATTATTGCCAAGTTTACTTCCTCCAACCTGCCAGGTAATATTTGATACAACTTTACCGAATGGATAATTTGCCCGAATGCCATTTGCAGGATTATCAGTCGGGTACAAATGATATAAATCAGATTTCATAGGTTCATTAGAACTAAAGTTTGATTGCGGCCAGGTGTGTTCGGTGTTAAAGTTATAATTATTTTGTGCATCTGTTCTGCTTGTATAGCCAACCGCAAGTCTGCCAGTATAAACACATTCAAGAGTGTTCTGCGCTGCGCCCTGCCCATTCACCTTTTGATTATCAATTTCCATAAACATTTTATCGCGAGCCAAGTTGTATCCGAGCGAAGTATGATTATTTACTAAAGAAGTTAAAACAGTTTTTAACTGTGAATCGTACAAATTAAATGTAGATGCGTCATAACTATCGCCAAACTTTCCGGAACCTATAACTCTTATTACTGCGCCCACTGTACTGTCATCACTTGTAATAAAAATCAAATTATTATCAATAACATTTTGAGTTGGATTATACTTTATCCAAACTACACTGCTATCGTTTGCAGAAACAATTAAGAGAGTATCAGAAAAATTATAAACATCTTTTAAATCGGTAATCTTAATCTCAACAGCCTGATTATCGTTATTCGTAATATAAAAAGATATGCTGTCTGTATTTCCGGTAAAAGTCTGCGGGAATGAAATTGAATCCACACTAACAGAAACTTGTGCGTTTAATTTTAGCGTAATGATTAATGCAGCAAATAAAAATTTCTTAAACATAATTGCAATACTTTTTAATTTATAAAGCGGGTGGAAATTTACAATTTAATTTCCTTAAAAATATTCTATTTCTCTAAAATAATTGCCGTTGCTTCAATTTCGATAAGCATTTCAGGATCAACTAAAGATTTAACTTCAACCATTGTAGATGCAGGTTTGATGTTTCTAAAAAACTCGCCGTGTGCTTTACCGATTTCTTCCCATCGACTAATATCTTTTACAAACATTCTTGTTCTTACAACATCTTTCAAACTTGCACCTGCTTCAATCAAAGCTTTTTCTATCTTTTGAAGAATAAACTTAGTTTGGACATAAGCATCATTTAATCCGATTACTTTTCCATTTTCAACTGCGGTTGTTCCGGCTACTTCAATTACATTTCCTATTCTTACTGCACGGGAATATCCAACAATGTCTTCCCACTTTGCACCGGATGAAATATTTTTTCGCATTATACTTTTCCTTTCAGATAATTTTTTCTTTTCTTCTCTGGAAACTTCTCAATTGCATAGC
>JBDTRQ010000080.1:0-3385 GCA_039931535.1 Ignavibacteriota bacterium | reverse complement strand
AAAATAAAACTTTTTGTTCCTTTTGGTATAGTTTTATTAAGAATAGCTTCATCCCAGGAGGAATTAATATCTTCAATTGTAATTAGTCCGTAATAGAATTTAAATAATATACCTTTTGAACTATCATAATTATATTTAAACTTTTTTCTCATCGTGCATTGTAATAGTTAAATGTAAAATAACTAAAAATAGAATAGATGTCTATTATATTAAGGAAGATTAGATGCGGTGATTAGTTATATTCTTCTATGTGTTTTATCTATCGTTCCTTTGCCGATAACGAGTAATGAGATTACAGTAACGGTTGCAAAAACATTAATAATGGCGGCATTGTTTAATGCGTCACCAAATATTAAGTATCCTTTTAGAACACTGTAAATTAAAAACAAAACGGAGAGTGCAATGCCCATAAAAATAAATTTTTTATTCTGCTTATGAACACCAACTGCAGTAATAATTGTATCGGCGCTTAAAAAAATAAGCGTGATTGTTAATAGTACAAGTGTAATCGAACTAAAATTAATTCCATTTAGAATATCAGTATTATTTATCAAATCAATTATACCGCCGATACCGCGCACCACGCCCAACAAAAAAATCAAAACGGATGCAATGCAAAGCAATTTACATCTATCTCTAAGCTTCATATCATTACTTAATTTTAATTATGAAATAGTTTTTTAATACTATAACTCAGCCCTTTTACTTAAAAAAGGACCGGATTTTAGCTATGCAAAATTTTCCGGTTTGTTAGCCCCAAAACAAACCTGAGCGTTATGCTCTTACCAGAAAAGCATAACTTTAAAAATCTTTCCGGCAGCTAAACAGGGAGGAAAAGTGCCGGAATATGGATTAGTTATTCTTCAGACCAGACCCTTCCCCCAGAAGGGTGTTGTTCATTCACACTATTGCTCATGCAGATTAGCAACGTAGTCAAGGTCTGTATATTCATTATCAGTAAGCATAGTTTTCCCATTATTAGTAATAAGGGAAACGATAACGCCTTTTTTCCATTCACTTGTAATATTTCTAATTATTGTATAAAAAGTTCTACCCTTTGAGTTTTGATATCAAACTTTCTTAACAAGTAAGAACGATAATGATTTGCCATATCCAAAAAAGATATTCCTTTAAAATTTATATCATAATATCTTAGATTCAATTCTAACGGAAGAATAAAAGATTGATCAATATGAATTATACCTTTTATATCGATATCAATTTTAGAGATAAGTAAATCAAGTTTGCTTTTATTTACCTCAAACTGCGGAAAACTTTCCTTTGCGGATTTATTAAGACTTGTAATCAAACCGGAAGAATTAATACGCAAAATAGGACTCGGATCAAGTGCAGAAAACATTTTAAGAATTTTTGCTGTTGTAATCTCAAACTATTTCTAATCTCGCTTGTGCTTGCGCAGCATTGGATTATAGATATACCCATAGAAGATATAAATAATCGCAGCGACTAAAATGAAAATCAGAGTAGAAATGTAAACCGGATTGTAATAACTCGGTAAAGATTTTAAATATTCATTAATGTTATCGGAATTTTGAAAAAGAAGTTGCAACCTATTTATCCATTCTACAAAAATTTAACATGTATCGATCGAATAGAACAAGAATATTTCTTACTTAATAATAACAAAATATTTATTTATCAGTAAAAATTCTTTTTGATTTTACTTCAGGATTTTAAGACAAAAGATAAAAGCCATAGAGCTTTGGGTTTTAGAGTTAATAATGTCTTAAAGTTTTATGAAAATATTTTCACTGTTTTCCTTGACTTTCGTCAAAATTTTCTATTATTTTGGGTTGTAGTGGGGAAAAATGTGGAATTATCCTTAATAGAGAGAAAATGTTTAGAGGTCAGTTTACATATTCAATGGATTCTAAAGGTCGGATTGCAATTCCGGCTAAGCTTAGAAAGCATATTTCTGCTGATGCAAACGATACGTTTGTGATGACTAGGGGTCTATCCAACTGTATTGATTTGTATCCGCTTGATGAATGGCAGAAGATTGAAGAAGCACTTTTAAATTTAAATGCGTTCCAACCTGATGATGCAAGATTTATAAGAATGTTTGTTCAGTTTGCTTCTGAAGATAATCTTGATGTGCAATCAAGAATTATGATTCCATCAACACTTATTACTTATGCAAAAATTGAAAAAGAAGTTTTGATACTTGGTGCATTAAAAAAGATAGAAGTTTGGAATCCAAAAATTTATAATGAGTACTTATCACAATCACCGCAAACTTATGAAGAGATTGCGGCTAAAGTGATGGCTTCTAAATGAGTGAGCATCATGTTCCTGTGATGCTTAAGGAAAGCTTGGATCTTTTAATTACTGATCGTTCTGGAATTTACTTTGATGCTACTTTGGGATTTGCAGGGCATTCAAGTGAAATTCTTAAAAGACTTAATAATGATGGACGTCTTGTAGCTTCCGATGTTGATACTGATGCGTTTGAATTTTCAAGAAAAAAATTTATTGAAGAGTCTGGAGTTAGTTTATACAATTTTAATTTCTCTTTTATTGATGTGATTGCAAAAATAGAATCAATACAATATTACGATGGTGTGCTTGCAGATTTAGGAGTATCATCATTTCAACTTGATAATCCGGATTCCGGTTTTACTTATCGCAGTGATGCGCTTCTTGATTTGCGCATGGATAAATCCAAAAAAATTACTGCCGCAGATATTGTTAATACTTTTACTGAAGAAGATCTTGCAAATGTTTTTTATCAATACGGCGAAGAGAAGAATTCCAGAAAAATATCAAGAGCAATTGTAGAAAAACGTGCTGAGAAAAAAATTGAAACAACCGGACAATTAGTTTCAATAATTAATGAACTTACTCCACAAAATTTTCAACGAAAAACTCTATCAAGAATTTTTCAAGCTCTAAGAATTTATGTTAATGATGAATTGGGTAATCTTAAACTGTTTTTAGAAAACTCTATCAAAGTATTAAAAAAAGGCGGACGCATTGTTGTAATCTCTTATCACTCGCTTGAAGATAGAATAGTTAAAGATTTTTTTAAAGCTGAAACAATCGTAAGTCTTAGTCCAAAAGAAGATCCGCTTGGATTAGTTAAAAAGAATGCACGATTAAAATTGATTACCAGAAAACCTTTGTTACCGAGTGAAGAGGAAGTTAATTATAACTATCGTGCAAGAAGCGCTAAACTAAGGGCTGCCGAAAGAATATGAAGAAAAGCGCCAAGCCAACAATTTTTTTGCTAATTACATTATTACTTATTGTAACTGTATTTGCACTTGCTAGCGTTGGTTTAAAATTAAAATACGAACAATATGGTTTACAGAAAGACAAAGCGGAAAAAACCTACAAAGCAGAAAGTCAAAGAAAAATAAAACTT
>JBDTRQ010000079.1:0-2385 GCA_039931535.1 Ignavibacteriota bacterium | reverse complement strand
ACATCCAACGAATTCCAAATTTGTCGTTCAATGCTCCATAAAACCCAAACGGTTGTTCTGTCAATGGGTCTGTAATTTCAGCACCTTCAGATAATTTTGTAAAAAGTGTTTTTAATTCTTCGGGTGTTCCGCCACTCAAATAAAGACAAACTGTGTTTCCTTGAACTGGCGTTTGGCTTGGTCTAAGCCAATCAGATGCAGAAATTTCAATTCTGTTACTTGTAAGTTTTGCATTCACAATTTTACTGTGCATAGTTTCAGGAAAATAAGCTTTCATTGGTGAATTTCCTACTTCTGTCATAGAAAGTTCTCCGTTGAAAACTGATTTGTAAAATTCCATTGCTTGTTTACAGTTACCATTTAGTAAAAGATAATTTGTTAGAGTTGTCATATTATTATTTGTTATTGATTTTTTAATGTCAGATTTTGAGTTGGTCGCACAATTTGTCAATAGTACAATTGCAAAGGTAAAAAATGTGATAATTATTTTCATTTCTCTTTTTATTAGTTAAAGTTAATTTTCATTTTTCTGTTCATTTTCTGGGGTGTCGCTTTACAATGACCGCTAACGTTGAGTATTTGCGAAGGCAGGGAATTCATTGAACGTCTGCCCGGTACAAGATGCCCAATTGAAAATATAAAGTTGAAGTTAACAACTAAAAGCCAAATTTATAAATGTCAGCCCGAACCACTGCTGCTGCTTGCACATAGCTGATGTTACATTGTCCAGCCCTGCTTTTGCAAATACTGATGTTGTAGGTAGCCTTGCTCGGCTAATTTATTGAATTCTTTTAAAATTTTAAGTATGGTCAAAATGTATTTTAAAATTTGCCTCACTAGTTCGCACCGGCATATTTAGCAGCAAGGCATTTACATTAAATTCCTGATGCATTTCTGCAAGTTTTTTAGTTTCATCTATAGCCCTAGTAATAATTTGTTTTTTTGTAAATTAAATTGACGTTGTCAATTTTTTGGCAATCCATAGGAATCTCACTATCCACAACTTGATAAAGTACGCCTGCTGGATATGGGTTTGTTGATTGTTGAAAGGCTTAATAATCTTATTGATCTGCATAAAATTAAGCAACGTGGTAAAACAAAAGATACATTTACCTGGGAATTGGTAAAATATCATATATAAGAATATTTTTTTTAATGTAGTCCTTCGGAATAATAGCAGCATTAAGGCCAGTAGCGGCTTCGGCCAGTGCTACTTCAATTTCTTTCCTGCTTACAAATAATTCTTTACCAATAGCAATTGCTATATACAAATCATCACCTGCTTTAATACTATTTTCATTTTCAAATGGGGGATGGGCGGCTTCGTTATAATTTTTAAAAGTTATTATAGTTCCAACAGGCACCTCCTTAAGAATTTGTTCTGCACTTTTGGTTTCTATAACTCCACCAGGTAGCCGTCTTAATATTTTATTCTCATCTCTTTCCCATCCTATTTTTATATCCACGGCATTTAATCCTGTTGAGAAGTGCTGTCTAAATAACCAGTTGCCACCTGGTTTTTTCGGTAAAGAATTAAACTTATCACTGCCAATAGTATTCAGTAGTGTATAAAGTAATATTGCCTGAACAAATTCTGCGCAGTCAAAACTCCATTTTTCCGGCTTTTCGAAAATTGCCTCAATTGCTTTTGAAGGGCTAATGCCATCTTTTAAACGCAAAACTTCATCATATCTATCGGTATAATTAAAAGTGTAAAGGTCCCAAAATTCAAAATCAAACTTACGCCCTACCTTGGGCCTGAATGCCACCTTATTCCTTAATTTATCAACCGCTAATGCAAGGTAAGTTGAATTGGAGATTGTTGGATACGGCATTACAAGCTTGCCTGATGAAGCCTGGACCGGAATTGATTGACCTGAAGTTGAATATGGAGAACTGCCCTGATCACTTGCGTAAATCGGAGCAGCTTTTTGATAGACTAAATAATCATTTGTATCACCCATATGGTTTAAGTATCAGGTTAAAGGATAAACTGGTAATTTATCATTCTTATTTCTCAAATAAACCAACTTAGTTGGAATTACTATTTCCCAAGGAGCACCTACATATTTTGCTCCAACGCCGTGCTTTAAATTTTTTGCTGATAGTGTTTCATATGGTCTGTCGATAGTTATATCCCATGCCGTAGCATCAGGAGGGTTGTTCTGTACTATTTTTACAATTCTATATAATTTATAGTTCACCAGTATTTCTCTATCTATGTCATTATTCAGATTAGGCGTATTAATTCCAGATGGCATTTGAGTTGAATCATAATAAAAGGTACTATCAGTAAGCTTTAGTATATCTTTTCCTATGGTTGCTTCTATTAAACCCTGCCTATCGGTATAATCACATTGTTTTGACTCTTTTAATTCCTGGATC
>JBDTRQ010000078.1:0-4705 GCA_039931535.1 Ignavibacteriota bacterium | reverse complement strand
TAGAAAATGATTTTTTAAGACATGATATGGTACTTGCCCCGATTGTTGAAGAAATTACAAAAGGACTTTTTTTACTGATTACAATTACAAATAAAAGATATGATAATATTACAGATGGAATTGTTTACGGCGGCGCAATAGGTTTAGGTTTTGGTATGACTGAGAATTTTTTGTACTTCGTCACTTATAGCGAATCAATTTCAAATTGGGTTGCGTTAGTAATTGTTAGAAGTTTATTTTCGGCTGTTATGCATTGTGTTTCAACTGCTACGCTTGGTGCATTTCTTGGATCAGCAAAGTTTAAATCTTCATCCACAAAAGTTTTTTATGGCATTACTGGATTACTGATTGCGATGATGATTCATTCAATTTGGAATTTTAGTCTTAGTTATGAACATAATGCACCATTAGGTTTTCTTTTTATTATTGTTTCGATAATAATTTTTATATCAGTGTTTTTAGTTTCACTACGCGGCGAAAGAAAAATAATTTTTAATGAACTACAGGAAGAATCTATAAGCGGAATTATTCCTGAATCTCATCTTGCAATATTAAGTTCACCTCAAAGAGAAAGAAAAGGCTGGCTTGATGAGCGTAATCGTAAAGCCTATATTAAAGCCGCAACAACGCTTGCTTTTAGAAAAGTTCAATTAAAAAATTCTAACGGTGCAAGCAAAGTTTATTATCAAATGGATGTCGATAATTACAGAGATTTTATAAAAAAATTATTGCAAAGCTCTTAAGATGAACTCAAACGCTGCTTATATTTTTCCATCAGAACTTTTTCATCCAGAAAAAATAAGCAGCAATTTAAATGGATTTAAAGAAGAAGATATTTTATTTCTTGCCGCAACTCTTTATTTAAATATTTTAGAAAATCTTGATGGTAAAAAAGATAAGTTAGATGTTTATTGTATTTGGGATGAAAATGAAAAAGACAATCTGCCCGAAGAATTAAAAAACTGCAATTGTAATATCATTTTTATTGATGTATCAAAACAGAAAGAGTTGTTTGAAAAATTTTCAACCAAAGAATTTTTATCACATAAAAATAATCTTGTAGTTTTTTCTGATGTAATCAATTTAAAACCAAATGATTATGACCAATATTTTAAACTACTTAGCGCTGAAAATGAGTCTCTCGTGATAGCAAAGAACAAAGAAGGCAGTATTGCTGCTTTTGGTTTTAATAAATATTCTGAAGATATTTTTAGCGGATTAATAACAAGTAAATTTAATTACGATGATTTTTTGGGAAAAATAAAATCCAGCGAACACTTTATGCAAATTGTAAGTGATGTTCTAATTGTAAAAAATATTAATAATTTTAAACAGCTTTATTTTGAGTTATCCCAAAAGAAAAGCCAGGTTTACTGTTCACAGCAAATGCACGAACGATTTACTCACCTATTTGTTGAATATAAGGATTTATTAAAATGAGTAAGATTGGAATTTTTGGCGGAACCTTTGACCCAATCCATAATGGACATTTAATAACGGCGCAATCTGTAAAAGAAATTAGAAATCTTGAAAAGGTAATTTTTATTCCAGCTTTTATTTCGCCCCATAAACAGGATGAACAAGCATCAAAAGCAAACCATAGATTAAATATGTTGAAGATTGCAATTGAAGAAATTCCTTTTTTTGAATGTTCTGATTTTGAAATTAAACAGCACACAATTTCATACACTATCGATACTCTTCGTGAATTTAAAAAGTACTATGATGAAATTGATTTGATAATTGGTTACGATAATATTTTTCAATTTCATACATGGAAAGAACCGGATGAAATTCTAAAATTAGCAAACGTAGTTGTGCTAAAAAGAAAATCATCGCATCCATTAGATTTTGTTGATAAGTACGTTGATGCTGCTGCATTTGTGCAAACACGCGGAATTGAAATAAGCGCGACAGATATTCGCAATCGTGTACATGCTGGTTTACCTATTTATTATCTCGTACCTGATAAAGTTTTAGAATATATTAATAAAAATAATTTATATAAGGAAAATAATTGAAAATTCTAGTTACAGGCGGTGCAGGATTCATCGCTTCACAAATTGCTGATGCTTTTATTAATGATGGACATCAAGTTGTAGTACTTGATGATCTATCAACAGGATTTGAAAAAAACATTAATCCAAAAGCAAAGTTTGTTAAAGTAAATATATGTGATAAAAATCTTGATAAACTTTTTGAATTAGAAAAATTTGATGTGGTTAATCATCATGCGGCACAAATGGATGTAAGACGATCTGTAAAAGATCCAGAGTTTGATGCTTCAACAAATATTCTTGGTACGATAAATCTTTTACAAAATTGTGTAAGGTATGGCGTAAAGAAATTTATGTTCGCTTCAACGGGCGGTGCAATTTATGGCGAACAAGATTATTTTCCTGCGGATGAAAAACATAATCAACAACCTAAATCGCCTTACGGAATTTCTAAACTTGCCGTTGAAAAATATTTATATTTTTATAATTCAGAATACAAATTGAATTACACAATTTTACGATACGCAAACATTTACGGTCCACGCCAAAATCCTTTTGGAGAAGCTGGAGTAGTTGCAATATTTTCTACAAAACTTCTTAAAGGTGAACAGCCAACAATTAACGGACACGGACAACAAACTCGTGATTATGTTTTTGTTGGCGATGTTGTTAAAGCAAACCAACTTGCACTAAAGGATGAAGCATCCGATGTTTATAATGTTGGAACTGGAATTGAAACTGATGTAAATCAGCTTTTTCTTTTCATTAATAATATAACTAATGCAAAAAAAGAAGAGCTGCACGGTCCAACTGCTGCAGGTGAGCAACTCCGAAGCGTAATAACTTCTGATAAACTTTTTAAAAAATTCGGATGGCGACCATCTACAAAATTTGAAGATGGATTAAAAGCAACAGTAGAATTTTTTAGAAATAATTTAAGCTAAAATGATAGATAAAAATCTTATTGAAAATATTTATAAAGATGATCGACGTTCCATTGCGCGCGCTATTTCTATAGTTGAATCAGATAATTCTTTATCAGCAGAATATTTAAAAGAAATTCACAAAAAAACTGGCAAGGCTTATCGCATCGGAATTACAGGTCCGCCCGGCGCAGGTAAAAGTACAATTACAAATCAACTTACAAAGCATTTTAGAAAACAAAATAAAAAAGTTGGAATCATTGCTGTTGATCCAACTTCTCCATTTACTGGCGGCGCATTGCTTGGCGATAGAGTTAGAATGACCGATGTTGGAAGGGACAGCGGAGTATTTATCCGCAGCATGGCAACTCGTGGTAGTCTTGGGGGCTTATCAAAAAAAGCAATTGATGCCGCAGATATTTTAGATGTGGCTGGATTTGATTTAATACTTTTGGAAACGGTAGGTGTTGGACAATCTGAACTTGATATTGCACAAGCCGCAGACACTACTGTTGTTGTACTTGTTCCTGAGAGCGGCGATTCAGTACAAGCAATGAAAGCAGGTTTGATGGAGATAGCTGATTTTTTTGTTTTGAATAAAAGTGATAGACCTGGCTCGCAGCAAGCTTTCACAGCACTGCAAACAATTTTAATGATAAAAGATCACGATGAAAATTCGTGGCTTCCGAAAATCATAAAAGCAGTTGCAACAGAAAATAAAGGGATTGATGAAATTGCAAACGAGATTGAAAGACATAAAACTTTTATGATTGAAAATAATCTGTTTAATGTTAAAAGGGAGATACAATCTAAAGTGAGAATCAAAGAAATTGTTGAGCATAAATTAAAAGATGAACTGTGGAGTGAAACGGGTGAAAATTCTTTAAATTCATCTTTAGAGAAAGTTATACTTGGTAATTTTTCTCCGTATCAAATTGCAGAAGAAATTATTGAAGAGTTTAAAAATAGAATTTAAACAGGAGTGTTGATGGAACAAAAACCTTTTTTATCTGAACTGACTGAAAATCAAATTATCATTCGTGATACAATTAAAGATTTTGCTGAAAAAAATATTCGTCCTGTAATTATGGATTACGATGAATCACAAAATTTTCCAATGGAGATAATGAAGCAGCTTGGCAAGCTTGGTTTTCTTGGCATTCTTGTTCCTGAAGAATACCGCGGTGCAGGTTTAGGTTACGTTGAATATGCTATAATAATTGAAGAACTCTCTAAAGTTGATCCTTCAATCGGACTTTCTGTTGCAGCACATAATGGACTTTGTACAAATCACATAAATCTTTTTGGAAATGAATCGCAGAAGAAAAAATACTTACCCGATCTTGCAAGCGGCAAAAAAATTGGAGCCTGGGGATTAACAGAATCTTTTTCCGGCAGCGATGCGGCTGGATTAAAAAGCATATCTATAAAAGATGGGAACGATTGGATTTTAAATGGAAGCAAACAGTTTACCACCAACGGCACTGTGGGTGAAACTTATGTGGTTATGGCAATTACAAATAAATCTGATAGTAAAAAAGGAATTTCTGCTTTCATTCTTGAAAAAAGAATGGAAGGATTGATAATTGGAAAGAAAGAAAATAAACTTGGGATGCGTGCAAGCGATACAACACAATTAGCTTTTGAAAATTGTAAAGTTCCTGCAGAAAATCTTTTGGGTGAAGAAGGAATGGGATTTATTAATTCAATGAAAGTTTTGGAAGGCGGAAGAATTTCTATCGCAGCATGTTCAGTTGGATTAGCACAAGGTTGTCTGGATGCTTC
>JBDTRQ010000077.1:0-15008 GCA_039931535.1 Ignavibacteriota bacterium | reverse complement strand
TCAGCTTGTTAATCCAAAAAGTGATTCTGTTTTTGATTTTCTTCTCAAGTCTGATATTGTAAAACTTTTTACAATGTTTGATCCGCAATTTATTAAATCCGGTTTTATAAAAGGTGAGAAATTTCAAAAGTATATGGCATCACATCTTAAAGTTTCTAAATTTGAAGAATTAAAGATTCCACTTAAAATTGTTGCGACCGATTACTGGAAAAAAGAAGAAGTAATTTTTGAAAAAGGTGAATTGATTTTGCCAATCAAAGCAAGTTATTCACTGCCGGGATTATTTACACCTGTTAAAATAAAAAACAGAGTTTTAGTTGATGGCGGCGCTGTTAATCCCCTACCGTTTGATTTAATAAAAAACGAATGCGACATAACAATCGCTATTGATGTTACAGCATTTAAAGCTCACGACGAAAGCCAGATTCCACCAACGTTTGATTCGGTTTTTACTACTTATCAAACAATGCAGAATTCCATTATTAAAGAAAGATTAAAATTTCTTAAACCCGATATCTACATTAAGCCAGAAATTTATGATGTGCGTGTTTTTGATTTTGTAAAAACAGATTCAATTTTTAAGCAGGCGCAGGCGGCGAAGGAAGAGTTGAAAATTAAGTTGGATAAATTACTTGTGTAAAAAGTGTAGTCCATCTCATAGAGGGCCTACACTTAAATTCTTATAATTTGTACTGTTTCTAAACTTGGAGGCCACTTTCAATTATTTAAAAACCCAAATAATTCACAAATTCCTTTTATTTAAATATTCTGATTATGTTTCAAGGTGGACTCCAAGTTCCATTATCCAGCTCTTAAAGCTTTAACAATATTTAATCGCGCTGCACGAACTGAAGGTAAAAATCCGCCAAGCACTCCCATTACTAAAGCAAAAATTAAAGATGATATTATTATTGATGGAGAAAGCGCAAACGAAAAAGCTAATTCTGAAAATGAATTGAAATTTAATGTTGATATTGAGAAAAACTGTAATAAAGATGCTATTGCAATCCCAATTATGCCCCCAACAAGTGATGTAAGAATCGCTTCAAATAAAAATGCAATCAAAATACTTGTTCTTCCAAATCCAAGTGATCTCATCGTCCCAATTTCAATTGTTCTATTTGCAACCGCAGAGTACATAGTAATCATAGCACCAATAGTTGCACCAAAGCTAAAAATAACTGTAATAAATATTCCAAGTACACGAATAAATCCTGCAAGAAACTCAGATTGTTTTTCATAATAAAGTTGTTCGCTCATCGGTTCAAATTCTAATAATCTTTTGTCGGTTTCAAATGCGCGCTTAAATTCTTCATAGTTTTTTGGATCATCTAATTTTAAGGTCAAAGTTGAAACACTGGACTCACGATTAAAAGCATTTAGTAACTGCTGTCCATCACCCCAAAGTTCTGATTCAAAACCGCTTCCATCAGCTTCAAATATTCCAACTATTTCCCACTGATCTCCGGCAAATTTAACTTTGCTTCCAATATCAGCACCATTAAATTTTTTGTTGATCGCACTGCCAACAATTAATTCTCTTAAGGATGGATTAAACAATCTTCCCTTAACTAACTTCACCTGATTTCTTAACTCATAAACTGGTTTTGAAACCCCACGCACGGTTACATTACTCATACCGCCGCCTTTTATTTCAAGATTTATAACAACAACCGGTTCTGCGGAAATCATAAGATTGCCTTCGCTGTCTTTTGCAATATGCGGAAGTGCGCGGATTATATTTTGTGTGTTGCCATCTATTATACTGCTAATTTCTCCCTGAGAAGATTTACGAAGTATTTTAATATTATCTGCAGAGCCTGTGGATACAAGAGTTTTTTCAACTCCATAAGCCATCATAAGTGCGGCTGCAAAAACAAACACGACCATTGCAATACCAAAAACGGTAATGAAAGCGGTTAGTTTTCTTGCTTTAAAATTTCTAAAAGTATACTTAAATGGAATTTTCATAATAATCAGCCCCTCTCTAACTCTCCCCTAAAGGGAGAGAATAGAAAAGAAAAAAATTGGTTAAATCTTTTATATAAATTTCAATTATCATTTTTAATTAATCCACTCTTTCTCCTCTTCCCTTTGGGAAGAGGCTGGGAGATGGGCTTAACCCACAAATCTAAATCCATCAACAATCTTTGTTTTAAGTGCACGTTGGATTGGAAAAATCGATGCAAGAACTCCAATTAATAGTGCAGCACTCATTGCAAGTATTAGTGTAATCGGTTCCACATAAAAGAACGGAAAAAATCCTTTTGGAACAGCTTGTTCAAACCCGCCAACAATCGGATAGGTTAATGCAATACCAATTCCGCCGCCTAATAATGCTATCACCATTGATTCGCCTAAAATTAATCCAACAATATGAAATGCAGAAAATCCTAAAGTCTTAAGTACAGCGTACTCACGAGTTCTTTCTCTTGCCGCCATAATCATTGTGTTTGCAAGTACAAGCATTATTATTCCTATGATTACAAATGACATGAAATTCATTGCAGTAATTATCGCGCCTGATGCTGAAACAAATCCTTGTGTAAATGCTTTTTCAGTTTCAGTTTTTGTTTCGGCGGATGAATTTTTAAACAGCCCATCAATTTTTTCAGAAATCTCTGCGGATCTGCCTGGATCATTAATTAAAATAATGTACCAACCAACTTTTCCTGTTCTAATTGGTGATTCAACTTTTAATCGCTCATCAACGTAAGTCCAATGAAAAAGCATTTGCGTTCCATCAGTGTTTTTATTTTTTGGTTTATAGATCCCGCGCACAACAAATTCCCATCTGCCAGGATAAATATCACCATCCAAAACCATTTGATCGCCAATTTTAATATTGTATTGCTTTGCAATTTCAGCACCAATCACGCAGGAATTTCTTTCTCTTTTAAAATCCGCAAGTTCCTGATCACTGATTACAAACTCTTTCATCACATCAAAAATAGTTTCATCATCAACGGCTAATCGTGTAAAGAAATTATTTTTATCTTTATATACACCGCCAAACCAATTAGCAAAACTTACATTTTCAATACCATCGATTGCTTTAATTTTTTCTTTATAAGAATATGGAAGCGGAAAAATAAAAGATACAGCTTGTCTTGTAATCAATCGATTTGCAGCAGCGGCATCAACACTTGAATTCCAAACTGTAACAACAGTGCGAAGCAACCCGAATGCAATCACCGCAATCATAATTCCAACTATTGTTAAAGTTGTTCTTAACTTATGCCGCAAAGAATTTTTTAATACTAATTTTACTACATTCATTTTATGCTCCTACCAAATCGCCTTTTTCCAAGTGCTGTAATTTGTGTGCACTTTCTGCGGCGTGCGGATCATGTGTAACCATAATAATTGTTTTTTGAAATTCTTTATTCAAGCGCTCCATAAGAGTTAAAATTTCCTCTGCAGAAGTTCTATCCAAATCTCCGGTCGGCTCATCAGCAACAAGTAAAACTGGATCAGTAACAATGGCTCTTGCAATTGCAACTCTTTGTTCCTGCCCGCCGGAAAGCTGCTTTGGATAATGGTCCATTCTATCACCAAGCCCAACAAGGTTTAGAGCAGTTTCAACTTGTTTTCTTCTTTGTGATTTAGAAAGTTTTGTAAGAAGTAAAGGCAGTTCAACATTTTCAAATGCTGTTAGCACAGGGATCAAATTATAAAACTGAAAAATAAATCCAACATTGTTTGCACGCCATTTAGCTAAAGCAGATTCACCCAGATTTGAGATATCTGTTCCGTTTACAATTATTTTTCCCTTACTTGGTTTATCAATCCCTGCGATAAGATTTAACAAAGTAGTTTTGCCGGAACCCGATGGCCCCATCAGTGCAAGAAACTCACCTTCTTCAACATCAATAGTGATATTATTTAAAACAGGGATTTCAAGTTTATCACGCCAATATGATTTAGAAACATTCTGAACACTTATTAAGGATGCCATTTATTCTCCAAATAATTCTAATTAATAATATCGTTACGGATCAGGAAAGATTAATTTTTTATGACACAAAAGTTTGAATTGATAACTATACATATTCTTGACTATAAATTATTACTCTTCCAACTTAACTTCAATGCCTTCTCTAATTTTTTCATTCAACGAATCAATTACTTTTTGTCCTGATTGCAGACCACTTAATACTTCAAAATAAGAACCTAATTTTTGTCCGGTTGTAATTTCATTTTTTACTGCTTTGTTATCGGCTATTGTAAAAACATAATTCTTTCCATTTTCATTTCTAATAGCTGATTCCGGAATTACAAGAATTGGTTTCTGATTTGCAATTGATGTATCAACAGGTTCTGTAAAAAAAGAAACTTTTGCACTCATTTCAGGTAAGACTCTACTGTCATATTTTTTAAATCCAACTTTAACAAGTACAGTTGCTTTTGAGCGATCAGCAGTTGGAACTATTTTAAAAACATAAGCTGAATAACTTTTTTCTGGATAAGCATCAAGTGTTATTTCGCAATCCTGATTTGCAGATATTTTTTCTATGTTTGATTCAGAAACATCAGCTTCAACCAATAAAGATTTCATATCAGCAATTGTAACTACTGCTGTTTTAGAAGTTGTACTTCCGCCGAATGGAGCAACAATTTCTCCTACTTCAGCATTTTTAGTCAGCACTGTTCCATCAAACGGTGCACGTATTAAAGTGTTCTCCAAAGAAACCTCAGCAACTCGTATTCCTGCTTTGGCAACTTCAATTGATGCTAAAACTCTATTTAAGTTTGATTGAGCTTGATCAAACTCCTGTTGTGATGATAATCCTTTATTAAAAAGATCTTGTACTCTTGAAAAAGTATTTTGAGCATCAGTTAATCCAGCTTGTTGAAGACTCAAGTTAGCTTTTGCTTGATCAAGTTGTGCAACTATATCGTTATTTTCAAGTCGCCCGATAACTTGATTTTTCTTTACCTGATCACCTTCCACAACTCCAAGAAATATAAGTCTTCCGGTTCCTTTTGAGGCAATTGCAGCTTTACGTTGCGCAACTACATATCCGCTTGCAGTAAGAGATGCAGAAGTTTGTCCTGGCTTTTGCAGCACAGCAGTAGTTAATTTTACCTTTACAGATGATCCGAAAATTGAGTTGATCACAAAGTATCCAATGATAATTAATAGTACAACCCCGATAATTATAGAAATTGTTTTTTTACTGGAGTTATTTTCTTCTTTATTTGATCTATCAATTCTTAGTGAAGAAAGATCTGCATTTTTTGTTTCCATAAACCTAAATCAGTTTTTGAGTGTGTTAAAATAGATAAACACATTTTGGTGAGCAAAAGTTCAGTGATAAATGGCACAATAAAGTTATAAACGAGATATAAAAAAAGGGAATCTTAAAACTCCCTTTTTGAAGAATAAATAATTATTAGTTCTTAATGTTCAATTTTAATATCCAGCCATTCTTCTAATCTAGAGTATATCAACTCTTTATCATCTTTAAAAAAGTTTTTAATACTTGTTGAGTGAGACCCGCTTGGGTTAACCATTTTTAAAGAATTAGTTTTACCGGATAAACAAACTCCCGGTGCCGTCCACGGATCATTACCGCCATAAATAAAAATACAATTCTTGGCATCATTCATCGCCCACCAATTTATAGCTTTTAATAATTTTGGATTATAAGTTGGATATGAACCAGGAGGAATAAAAAACGGTGTATGTCCATCTGCAAATTTTAAATAATCTTTAAACTGTTCTGTTTGATATGCATAATATCCAAACTCAGTATAGCACTGATAGAAAAATGGATAACCTTCAACAATATCGCCATCGCTAAAATAAGAAACACCACCATTTGCTAATAAGTGATCCCAAATTTCTTCAAGTGAAGAATTATCATCGGGAATTTCTGAACAGTTATTCCTGCCCCATTGCCAGAATGCAAATGAGTATTCTAACACAGCGTACTCATAAGCTTTTTCTGCGCCAACAATATTGTACTTTAACTTTTTATCTTCAGCATTTTTTAAAAAGATAGGATAAAGTTCATCTCGTTTTTCATAACATAATTTTTGGAAGTTAAAAACTTTTTCTCTGCATTCCGGTGTGGATACAGTTTTTATCCATTCATAAACACGTTCATCTTCAGTTGAAGTGTTTAATGGACCAACATACGGAACTGAAACATCTGCATCATCGGGATAAAAATATCTGTGAAAGATTGCACAAGAGCCGCCTTTACTTATGCCGGTTGTAATCCATTTGTCTTTATAAAATTGTTTAAATAATTCAATTATTTTATGATGATCATCTGCCGCTTGTTCAATTGTTAAATATTTCCAATCGAATGGTGCGGGAACTGATTCACCAAAATATCTATGCTCTACCATAATTTGATTACAATGCAGCAGCCTGCTTAATTCATCAGTACGATTATTTACAGTGTAACCATCAAGTTCGATTACCATTGGTTTATTTTTATCAACGTGTGATAAAAAAAGCTGCTCTTTAAATTTTGGACCATCCGGATTATTGTGATCAATGGGCTGTGTGATAAATATTTCATAAGCTTCTGTAAAAATATTATCAGCCTTAATTGGGGTTACTTCAATATCTGGTAAGGATTTTAACCATAAATATAACTCAGAATTTGAGGATTCATTATTCTGAGAAAATACATTGTTGGTAAGAATTAATAAGAAAAGCAGTAGGGTTGATAGTTTTGTTTTCATGTACTTCCCTGATAAAAATAAATTATAATTTATTGAATTTTATATTTGTTTAATCCCCCGCCAAAAGTTGTAACCCAAAGATCGCCATTTAAATCTAAACAACAGCTTGTAACAGCGTTTGAAGAAATTAGCGAAGTTGTTCTATTATAAGTAAAGTTACTTCCATCCTGTTTTATCAATACTAATCCTTCGTTTGTAGAAATCCATTTTCTATAATTTGAATCGATAAAAATATCATTTAAAACGTTAGTGTTTGATCCAAAATAAGTATTGGTAAATTGTGTCCCATCAAAAACCGAAACACCATTTCTTTTACTGCCATAATTTTGATGACAACTCCAAACATTTCCTACATGATCAATATCAATTGCTGATACAATTTTAGTTGGATAAAAATAAATGGAATCAGGATAATAAGTTAGAACTTCATTTTTAAGTTTTATTATTCCGCTGTTTGTAGCAAGCCAGATTGAATTATCTGAAGCAACCTTTAAATCATTTGTCCATAAATTTAGATTTGCATCGTTGTAGCGCGTCCAATTAGTTCCATCAAATTTATATAAGCCTGATGTAGAGCCAATCCATGTATTTCCCAAATTATCAAAGTCGATTGAAAGAATATCATTTGAAGTAAGCGGCGTATTATTCTTGTTATAATTGATCCAACTTACTCCGTTAAAAACTCCAACTCCATTGTTTGTTCCAATCCAAATATTATTTGCGTTATCAACTTTAATTACATTAACTCTATCAGATGGAATACTTGAATTTGCCGTATTAAATAATACAAAGTTTTCTCCATCAAATTTTTGCAAACCTTTATCAACAGGTGCAATCCATTTGTAATTATTTTTATCAACTGCAATTGTTTTTAGATTATTGGATACGATGCCTGAATTGAAAACCTGGAAATCCACCCATATGGAAGTATCCTGTAAAACATTTGAGTAAAGATTCATTTTTCCGCTTTCAACAATGGCATTAAAAGTAATCGAGCGATGCTCCGGATAGGATAATGTTATTGTGTAGTTACCAGGGAGTAAATTATCAATTGTATCAGGAGTTGTGGAAGTAAGTAATGAATCAAATAATTTAATTGAAGCTCCGGCTGGAATCGAAAATAAATTTATTCTTCCAAACATACTTGGATTGCCAAGATAGTCTATAAAAAGATTTTTTCGTTCATCTTGAAACAGTTGAATTGTAAAGACTGAATCTTTGAAATACTTTTTCTTAAGAGTTATATCATAAAATCCAGCATCTAAAAATATTAAACTGTCTGGTGTTATCGATCCGCTGTTTCTGCCATTTATAAAAATTGAAAAACCCGATGGATTTGAATCAAATACAATTTTCCCTTTTTGCGGTATTGGATCTTCCGGACTTGTAGATAACTGCTTTTCACAACTGAGTGTAAATCCTGCAGCAATCAGAATTATAGAAAATAAAATTCTATTCTTGATAATATTTTCAATCCAATTATAAATCATATAAATAATTGAAGTTAAAACTTCTTATATAGTTTTCTAAAACTTTTAGCCTTGTATATTTTTTGTGCATCTGCGATCCAAAAATTCCAAGTGCGCCGTTGATGTTACTGTAATCACCTTCATCAAATCGGATTGATAAATTATTTGTGCTTGAGTTTGAAACAGAAATGTAGCGAGAAACTTCGGCATCAAATGTTATCACTTCAAAATCAAGCATCTGATGTATGCTGACGCTTGAAGGATTTGCCAATGAAGCAGAATAATCTGACAAAAATTTATTTATTGCATCCAACTGATAAGCAACAGATTGAGACCTTACCGGTTTGGGAAATACAGGCTGCTCAACTCCATCAATGGTTTCATATCTTAAAGGTAATTCCTTATAAAATATTTCTTTAAATCCATTGTTTATTCTCTCGCACTTAACTCGCATACGCGGCTGAAAATAATATTGAAGTGATGGTACTGACCAGAAAAACTGTACAATGTTTTTTCCAATTGGCGGTAACAAAACTTCACTTGTATTTTTAAATAAAATATCTTCCGGCGTTTTGCTAAAGGCTTTTAATCTTTTGCCTGATGTTAATAAGACTTCCAACTCGATATCTTTTGAATGATCGATCTTAAAATTATTTGAGAAATAATATTTAATTGTATCAGTTCCTTCCGCAGATATAATACTTGTATCTCTAAATCGGTAAACCGAATCTTGATACCAAACTCTAACATCGGCTCCGGGTTCAAATAAAAATTTTGGAGTTGTTCCAACATCTGAACCATCTGGATAATTATTTGTAACTGATAATAACTGCAACGTTGTATCGGACCTTAAAATACATGCAACACCGTAATTTTGTTTAAAACCTGTAAACGGATTAAAAGATTCTTCACACGAGAATAATCCGATTGACATCAAGACAAAAAATAAATAAAATAATTTTTTCATATTTCCACTTTTACTGTTGCAGTAAAGAGAAATGGAAGCATATTAACTCTTCTACCCGAATCACGTTCGTAGTAAAAAATATTTTCTCTGTTGTAAGCATTAATAACATTCAAACTTAAACTAAATACGGATGGACCGATTATGATTTTTTTAGATAAACCAAGATCAAGTCTGTGATACGCGGGAAGCCTGCCTAAATTTTTATCAGCTAAAATTAGATACGGTAAAAAATTTGTATTGTTGGAGGTAACTTCAAACGGATTTTGAATCTTATATTTATCATAGTAAGAAATTAACTGCGTAAATGGCAAGCCCGATGATATAGTCCAGACAGCGCTAAAATTCCATGAGTTATCAAGATTGTATTCCAATAAAATATTTCCGGAATGTCTCGTATCGTATTTGGGAATATAATAGCCAAGTTCCCAACCGTAAGATTCTAATTTTCCTGAAACTAAATCCGGATCGTAAGAAAATATTTTATCCTGATTTAAAACCGGAATGTCACGGCTCTTCCGATAATATCCTTCAACTTGTAAACTTGATTCTTTTGAAAACTCATACTCAATTCCACCAGAAAGACTTATACCTTGAGCAGGATTTAAATAATCAGGAATGATAATCCAAGGATCAAAAATTGAAATTATTTCATCCTCATCAGAAACAGCAGAAACCTCTTGCAGATAAATTCCAGCAGAGCCTTTTAATATAAGCTGTTCAAATGGCCGGAATGTAAAACTTGTTCGCGGTTCAAAAAACCCTGCTGAGTTTGCGTTTAGTCCTGTTACATTAAAACGCGAACTAATATCCAATCCAAAAAGTTTATATCGCAATAATTTATATTTAGCATAAATACTAATGTTGCCTGCAAATCTATCAAACTGTGATTCGATTCCTGTTTTATTTTCTAACAGAAGTTGAGTATCAAGTAATTTTATCATCACACCTAAATCTATTTCATCCTTCGTATCCATCACAGCGTTTAGATCAAATGAAATTGAAATATCTTTTAAATCATTGTTTAATGGTTTTAAATTACTGCCGTTAGGAATAACTTTTCCATTAAAGTTACTCATTGAAACACCAAGGCGGGAAAAGAAAGGTGCATCGTAAATTTGAAGCCATTCAAAATCCAAAAGAAAATTTTTCCAGCCATATTCTTCACGTGATGAATCAGAATATTTTATTTTATCATTACTTAAAAAAGTAAAAAGTGAAAACTTAGCATCATTAAATATTTTTGGACTGGAGTAATTTAGTTTAGCAGATATATCAAAAAAATCTATCGGCAATGATTCATTATTTAAAAACTTTTTTAAGATTTTATCTGAATGGCTGAACCTGCTTGTAACTATGAAAGAACCGTTAGGAATTGGTCCTTCAGCTAAAACTTTTCCTGTTAAAAAGCTAACACTTCCCGTTGCGCTAAATCTATTTTTGTTTCCGTTTTTTGTAAGCACATTTAGTATAGATGATAATCTGCCGCTGAACTCTGAGGAGAAACCGCCTTTAAAAAATTCAATTGAATTAATCATATCAGGATCGATAGAGCTAAATAATCCAAGCGAATGAAATGGTGCGTAAAGTGTAACACCGTTTAACAGCACAAGATTCTGATCACCACTTCCGCCGCGTACATAGTATCGTCCTGAAATATCTCCTGTTGAACTAACTCCGGGTAAATACTGCAAACTTCTTACAACATCAGTTTCAATTCCTTTAGGCAGATTTTCTAATTGTTTGATTGAAATTTTTTCTAACCCAAGATCGGTTACATTTTTTTCGACAATACGTTCGCCAATTTTTACAATCGGATTCAATTCAAAGTTTATCGGTTGTAACGCGATTGTTGTGTCTTTTATTTCGTTGGCAAGTACAATAAATCTTATACTTTTAGTTTGATAACCCACATAGGATATTACTGCTTCAAATTGTTTGCCACTGGGAATGTTGTTGATTAAAAACATTCCGCGTTTGTTTGAGGATGCGCCTGTTCCTAATTCATTGATGAAAACATTACAATAGACAAGAACTTCTCCGTTAGTGGAATCCGTTACGATGCCTCTTAGTTTACCAAACTGCTGAGCGTTAGATAATTGAGGAAGAATTAGGGTTGCAAATAAAACTATTTGAAGGATTTTAGTAAATGAGTTCAACAAATCTATTTCTGTGTTAGTTCTAAATTAATTGCAGAACTAATATATATTAAATCATTTTTATAATACACACTTAATTTTTATCGAGGATTATTTTTATTAACTGTCTGTCTCTTGTATCAGAGGCAGACAATTTTAGAAATGATTAAATATGAAAACTACTCTTCCAATGTGCTTAGATTTCCAGGATCTTGACCAAGTGCGCGAGCTTTTAGTACACGCCTCATAATCTTACCGCTGCGAGTTTTAGGTAATGAATCAACAATCTCAATGCTCTCAGGTTTTGCAATGGGTCCAACTTCATGTCCAACGTGTTGTCTTAATTCTTCAATTAATTTATCTGATTTTTCATAACCTGTTCTAAGTATCACATAACAATGAATTGCATTTCCTTTTAGATCATGCGGCAAACCAATTGCAGCAGCTTCAGCAACCGCTTGATGACTAACTAAAGCGCTTTCAATTTCTGCAGTTCCCAATCTGTAACCGGAAACTTTTATTACATCATCAACTCTACCAATTACCCAATAATACCCATCTTCATCTCTACGTGCAGAATCTCCTGTCATATACATTCCGGGAAAACGACTCCAGTATTGATTAACATATTTATCGGGATCATTCCAGATAGTTCTAAGCATTGCCGGCCAAGGATTTTTGATAACAAGAAAACCTTCATCATTCGCTTTAACTGAGTTTCCATCTTCATCAACAATATCCATAATCAAACCAGGAAAAGGTTTTGTGCCCGAACCAGGTTTTAAAGGAGTGCAAGGCATTGGTGTTATCATAAACATTCCTGTTTCAGTTTGCCACCACGTATCCATAATCGGACATTTACCTTTTCCAATTACTCGATGATACCATCTCCATGCTTCCGGATTTATTGGTTCACCAACACTTCCGAGCAATCGTAATGATGATAAGTTGTAACGATTTGGCCACGCATCACCATAACGCATCAATCCGCGTATAGCAGTTGGTGCAGTGTATAAAATATTAATGCCATACTTTTCTATCATTTGCCACCAGCGATGTGGATACGGATAAGTCGGTGCGCCTTCATACATAAAAGAAGTTGCTCCGTTTAAAAGAGGTCCGTAAACAATATAACTGTGTCCCGTAACCCAACCCGGATCAGCAGAACACCAGAATCTATCCTCTTCATGAATATCAAAAACATATTTTAATGTTGTGTAAGTTCCAACCATATAACCGCCATGTGTGTGCACGATGGCTTTTGGTTTTCCGGTTGTTCCGGATGTGTACAGCATGAAAAGCGGATCTTCAGCATCAACAATCTCAAGACATTCTGTGCTGTTTGCAATTGGAAGATTTACAAGTTCGTGATACCACATATCTCTTCCAAATTCCATATTTATCTGATGACCGGTGCGTTTGACAACAAGCACACTTTCAACCGTCGCCGCTCTCTGCAAAGCTTCATCTGCAATCTTTTTAAGTTCAATTATTTTACCTCTTTGAAATGCGCCGTCAGCAACAATCAACAACTTAGATTGGCTATCCTCTAATCTTTCGCGGAGTGATTCAACAGAAAACCCACCGTAAACCACAGAATGTATTGCACCAATTCTAGCACAAGCTAAAATTGCAATCATTAATTCAGGTATCCTACCCATGTAAAGTGTAACACGATCACCTTTTTTAACTCCAAGACTTTTAATGACATTTGCAAATCGGCAAGTCTCTCTATGCAATTTAAAATAGGAGTATGATCTAAATTCACCATCTTCACCCTCCCAAATCAATGCAAGTTTATTTCTTCTTGATGTTTGAACATGTACATCCAAACAGTTATAAGCTATGTTTGTTTTTGCACCTGTAAACCATTTATAAAAAGGTTTATTAGAATCATCCAAAACTTTATCCCACTTAGTAAACCAATGCAAATTATTCGCTTCTTTTTCCCAAAATCCAACAGGATCTTTTTCCGCAGATTCATAAAGACTTTCACATTTTGCATTTGCATTATCCATAATTTCTTTTGTTGGATAATAAACTTCACCAGTAAGTTTTTTTTCTGCCATAAGATGTTCCTTTATGTAAGTGAGTAAGGAATTAAAATTTTAGGATGAAATTAAAAGTAGTTTTGATTAGAAGCAATAAAATCGGAAAGCTTTTTTAATGTGGGATAAGCAAAATTGTTTATCCCACAAATTAAATTTATCAGAATTTATTTGGTCCAGCATTCTTAATTGAATCAGCCAAACCTTCAGAATATTCTTTGAAGTTTTCTACAAACATATTTGCAAGTTTTTTTGCCTGCTCATCATAAGCTTTTTTATCTGTCCATGTATTTTTTGGATTTAATATTTCAGTTGGTACATCAGGACAAGAACTTGGAATCATCAAATTAAAAAATGGATCTTTTTCGTAAGATACATTATCAAGTTTTCCTTCCAGCGCTGCAGTAAGCATTGCACGTGTGTATTTAATTTTCATTCTGCTTCCAACACCGTAAGCTCCACCAGTCCAGCCAGTATTTACAAGCCAGCAGTTTACTTTGTGTTTTACAATTTTTTCACCAAGAAGCTTTGCATAAACATTCGGATGAAGCGCCATAAATGGGGCACCAAAGCACGTACTAAAAGTAGCTTTCGGTTCTGTTACACCTTTTTCAGTTCCGGCAACTTTTGCAGTGTAACCAGAAATAAAATGATACATTGCTTGTTCGGTTGTTAGTTTGGAAATTGGAGGCAGCACACCAAAAGCATCAGCAGTTAGCATAATAATATTTTTGGGATGTCCGGCTTTTCCCTCTTCCACAATATTTGATAAATGTGTTAATGGATACGCGGCGCGAGTATTTTCTGTAAACGTGTCATCATCCAAATCCAATCTACGCGATTGTGCATCAATCTGAACATTTTCTAAAATCGTTCCAAATTTTCTGGTTGTTTCATAAATCTCCGGCTCAGATTCTTCAGAAAGTTTTATAACTTTTGCATAACACCCGCCTTCGTAATTAAACACGCCATCATCGTTCCAGCCATGTTCATCATCACCAATTAATTTTCTTTTTGGATCAGCAGATAAAGTTGTTTTACCTGTTCCGCTTAATCCAAAGAACAAAGCAACATCATCATCTTTACCAACATTTGCAGAGCAGTGCATAGACATCACTCCGCGCATGGGCATTAGATAATTCATAATTGTAAAAACAGATTTTTTAATTTCACCTGCGTAGCTTGTACCGCCAATCAACACAATTCTTTTATCAAAATTTAAGAGAATAAATACTTCAGAGTTTGTACAATCAACGTCTCTATCAGCATGAAAATTTGGCATTTGAATGATTGTAAAATCAGTTTTATGTTTTGCTAATTCTTCATCAGAACTGTACCTTCTAAACATATTTCTTGCAAATAAATTGTGCCATGCATTTTCTGTAACAACACGAATTCCAATTCTATTTTTTTCATCCGCACTTGCATAACAATCTTCTACGTATAAATCTTTTCCTTGAATGTAAGCCATCATTTTGAAGTAAATTCTACCAGCGCATTCTGCTGACATTCCCTTATTTACTTTACCCCACCAAATATTTTTTTCACTTTCGCCTTCGCGTACTATAAATTTATCGTTCGGACTTCTGCCCGTGTGATAACCAGTCCTAACAACAAGCGGTCCAAGATGTGCGAGTAATCCTTCGCGTCTTCTAATTACCTGTTCGTAAAGTGCAGGGGTTCCATA
>JBDTRQ010000076.1:0-1678 GCA_039931535.1 Ignavibacteriota bacterium | reverse complement strand
AGTAAAGAAGAACAAAAGAAAAAAGAACAGACAGCCAAACACCCTCAAAAAAAACAATAGTTAAATACAGTGTTTGGATAATAGTCAGTTTAGTCCTGATCTATATTATTCACTTATAACTAAAAGACTGTGGATTTAAAGTAAAAAACCCCTAACAACTTTTATTGATAGGAGTTTGATAATTTTTTAAAAAAACTATTTTATCAATAACATATTAAAAAGAGTATTACAAATTAAAATACATTTTATATTCAAATGGATGCGGCATTGTGCCGATTGAATGAATTTCTTCATTCTTGGTTTTAACCCATTGATCTAAAAGTTCATCCGTAAAAATATTTCCGCGCCGTAAAAAATCATTATCTGCTGCCAATGCATCCAAAGCTTCTGTAAGATTTCTTGGCAGGAAGTTTATCTTGTCATTAAAATCTTTATCCAAGAAATTTTTATCGAGAGGACCATAACCTTCTTTTACAGGATCAATCTTGTTTACAACTCCATCTATACCTGCAAGAAGCATTGCAACCGTACATAAATATGGATTTGCAGTAGCATCAGGCGGGCGGTATTCAAATCGTGTTTCATCGGGATTAGAAATATATTTTGGAATTCTTATTGCACTTGCACGATTACCCTGTCCATAAGTTAATGCAACCGGAGCTTCAAATCCGGGTACTAATCTTTTATAAGAGTTTGTACTAGGATTTGTAAAAGCAGAAAGTGCAGGTCCGTGTTTTAACATTCCGCCAATAAAATATCTGCCAAGTTGATTTATGTTACCGTATTCGCCTTTTTTATAGAAAGCATTTTTTCCATTCTTTGTAAGATAAAAATGTAAATGCATTCCATTCCCAGCCTGCTGATACATCGGTTTTGGCATAAATGTTATGTACAAACCTTTTTGCTTTGCAAAGTTGAATAAAATATATTTCGCTGTAACAATATTATCGCCTGTCTCCAATAGATTTGAAAAGTAAGTTTCAATTTCCTGCTGTCCTCTTTCACCAACTTCGTGATGATGATATTTTACATTTATTCCTTGTGCTTTTAAAAGTTTGCAAGCCTCATCACGAAAATCATCATACTCATCAAAAGGATTTGCTGCGTGGTAAGCTTTTTTATAAAATTCTTCGGCATGCTCTACACGATAATATGATGATGCTGTACGAGTATCATATTCAACTTTAGAGAAAATATAAAATTCAAATTCAGGTCCCCACCAAGATTTATCTGCTCCAGTAGTTTTCTTTAAAAGTTCTTCAGCTTTTTTTGCAAGATACCTTCCATCCTGGTTAAATGGACTCCTTTTTTCATCTGTAAGCACGATGTGCGAATAAAAACTTAACGTTGGTGCATCACGAAATGGATCAAGTTTAGCAGTTGTTAGATCAGGAATCAAAATCATATCGCTGTTTTCAACTTTGCGAAAACCGTAGCTTGATCCATCAAATCCAACACCTTCGCTTAAAAGCTTATTAAGTATGTTTGGATAAACCGGAAGTGATATGTGATGAAGTCTTCCTGTAAGATCAATTGCTTTTAAATCAATCACTTCTATTTTATTTTTTTTGATAATTGATTTACAGTTTTCTATGTAATTGTTTTTCATATCAATTTCTTTGCTGTTAATATTTTTAAAATGATTAGAGACAAAAATGCCCGATTGAAAATCAATCGG
>JBDTRQ010000075.1:0-3432 GCA_039931535.1 Ignavibacteriota bacterium | reverse complement strand
ACAGATTCGATGATTGCTATGGAATTTAGCATTGATGGATTTACTCCTGTTAAATTTGCAATATCAAATAAGGAAAAATTAGCTGCTATAAATTATTTTGGACAAAAGATTTTAGATAAATCACCCGAACTTTATGATTTAAACTTAAAACCCGCAGCCGAAGTTGTTGACAAAAGTTTGTTTACTGAAGAAAAAGCTTATTCGTCTTTCAAAAATATTTCCATCAAAACATTTATTCCTGTTATAACTGGATTTCAATCACGAATAGTGTTAGGGTTTTTTTCTCAATTCAATGATCCGCTGTTAAATCATGATTTAATTGTAGAGGCAGGGATATCACCATTTAAAGAAACAACTAATGATATAAAATTTCATTTTCGCTTGAAGTATAATTATCACCAAAAATTAAGTTTAGGAATAGAGAAAAACTCTGCCGATTTTTTTGATTTATTTAACAAAAGAAAAAGGGGAATGCTTGGTGAACGATACTCACTTGGCTACAATTATTATTGGATTTTTGATAATCCGTTAAAAGTAAAACATACATCTGAGATTTCGGTTTATCGAAAAATAAAGTACATCAATGATAACCTTACAGAAGTAAGCACGCCTGATTATGCAATCTTAAAATCTGAACTTGAAATTAGAGATCTTAGAAAAACTATTGGAAGTATTGATTGGGAATCAGGAGATTTAATTAGATTATCTGTCCTTGGATATGGATCCAATCCTGAAGATCCCCAAGTTTCTGGACAATTAATGGGTGAATGGGATAAGTATTTTTTGTATTTAGCAGAGCATAATGTTTTGCATCTAAAAGCCGCAACCGGTTATCATTTTATTAATGATAATTTACCTGAAACGATGTTCTTCTTTGGAGGATTTGGAAATAGAGAAATTGAGAATGAGCCTGTAAAGCAATTTGAAAAAATGTTTCGCTTTCCGGGCGTTCCTATTTACAGTATTACATCAAACAAATTTCTTAAAGTGATGGTAGAAAATTCACTGCCGCCTATCCGCATACCAAATGTTTCTGTTGCAAGCATTGAATTAAAAAATATTAATCTTTCTTTTTTTAGTCAAGGATTAATTTCCGATTCCCCTGAAATAGATAAAGCAATTGATTTTGGCGGTCAGATTAATATTATGTTTCAGCATTGGTATAATCTAGAATCAACAGTTTCGGCGGGATTTGCAAAAGCTTGGTGGAATGGTGGAACTGATACAGAATGGTTCATTTCCTGGAAACTTCTAAGAGATTAATACGTTTTTAAGTATTAATTACATTTTTCTAAGAAAATCTGCTCATATTATAATACATTAAGCGGTATTATTATTGCTTGTATAGTTAGCTTTATAAACATTTAACAACACTTTAAGATTAATGAAATTTTCTGAATTCAAAAAAAACCTAGACAGCGGAATTAAGACAAGTTTAGATTCTGATCTTTCCTCAGAGAAATCAAAAAATCTTGAAGTAATATTAAATATCCTTAACAGCATAAATCGCTCACTTATCCTTGAAGATGTACTTGAACTTGTACTTAAAAATGCTATAAGACTTACAAGCTCTGAGCGAGGATTTATTGTTCTAAAAAATCAAACAGGTAAACTGGAATTTAAACTTGGATTGGATTCAAACGGAAAAGAACTTCCGGAAAGTTTATTTCAAATTAGCAACTCAGTTGTAGAAGATGTTTTTTATAATGGGCAATCAAAATTTATCGAGGGCGCTCAAAGCGATGTAACATTAGAATCAAGTAAAAGTATTCTTCGTTTGGATTTGCAAACTATTCTTTGCTCACCTTTAATTACAGATGGAAACAAGATTGGGGTTATCTATGTTGATAGCAAACATCTTCATAAGATTAAAGAAAAAGAAACAACAAGCACTTTTGAAATTTTAGCTGGACAAGCGGCTGCTGCAATTCGTAATGCACAGTTATATCAAAATCAACTTTCCGCAAACGCAGCACTTCAAGAAGCAAATTCTCAGCTAATACAAGCAGAACGCAAAGCATTAAAAGCGGGTATAGATTCTGAAATTGGTCAATCGTTACAAGGGCTTGTACACTTAGCTTTGCTGGAAAATGAAAGTTTGCTAAGAATGCTGGATCGATTGAAAAAGGAAACAGAAGATTCGGGAATTGGTAAAGAATCACTTTTGTATGATCGTTTAAAATTAAAATCTAAAGTTGCAATCGATAGTATAAGAGGAATCCAAAAATATGCGCAGGTTCTTATGGAAACTGCAATAATGAATCTAAACAAAGACAGCGGCGATTTAAATAGAACTATTCAATCAGTTATAAAATATATTTCTCCAATGAAGAAATATCAGTTTGCAACTTTTAAAACACAGCTAAATAATATTCCACTTTGCATTTATGATTCAGAACAAATTCAGCATTTACTTGTTCATTTATTTACCAACTCTGTAAATGCTAAAAAGGATGTTACAATTAATATTCAATCTTCTTCAGATGAAAAATATGTTAATGTAATTGTTGAAGATAATGGTCCAGGAATTCCAGAAGAAGTAAGTAAAGATTTGTTTGTATCTTATACACCAAGGAAAAATAGTTATGGATTGTTTTTATGCAAGAGCATAATTGATAAACATAACGGTGAAATAAAACATTTAAAATCAGATGCTGGAACTATAATAGAAATATCTATACCTATTGTTTAAAAATGGTAACAACTGATTTCTTAAAATATGTAGGCTTGATGTATGACAAAGTCCGCTTTCCTGTGCAGGTTGTTGAACAGAGCGGAAAAATTGTTTACACTAATGAAGCGTTTACAATTTTGTGGGGTTACCATCTTGATGAATTAGCCGAGTACTCATTATTTAACGATATTGTTTTAAAAGAAAATAAAACAGTTGAAAAAATTATGGAAGTGCTAAACGGCAAAACTTATACTGCTATCGATTATTATGAAGATTCATTACTCCGCTCTCGCGATTATGCAATCCCAATCTTAAGAACAAACATCTTTGTAATTAAAGATGAAGAAGAACCCTACATTGTAATGTATCACGAAGATCAAACAGAAATATTATTAACCGAAGAAGAAGTTAAAAAAGCACGTGATGCAAGTTTTGAATCGGAAAGATTAAAAAATACATTTCTAAATGTTTTATCTCACGAACTTCGTACTCCGCTAAACATCATTTTAGGTTATTCCTCTTTGATTAAAGAAAATCTAAACGATAAAATTGACGCGGAGGATAAGATTTATTTAGATAATCTACACAGCGGAAGTGAAAGATTATTTAAAAGCATTACGCAAATGTTGGAGTTTGCGCAGATTGAAGCGGGTAATTATAATCTAAATACCGAAACAACAGATCTGATAAGTATAATTCAAGATTGTTTGCCTGATCATCAAAAGCATGCAAAGGAAAAGAACCTTGAACTTAGAACA
>JBDTRQ010000074.1:0-3251 GCA_039931535.1 Ignavibacteriota bacterium | reverse complement strand
TATGAAGAACACCTTTTAAAAGATCCGACAAATAAAAAGAATCTTTTAGAATTGGCAAAATTTTATTCTTTGAATAATAATTATTTATCTGCTGAAGATGCTTACAAAAAATATTTAGCAATTTATCCGAATGATTCTGAAGTAAAATATAAATTAGCTCAGATTCTAATGTGGCAAAATAATTTGTGTGATGCCTCAACAATTGCAAATGAGCTGATTCAATTATCGCCTGGAAATAAGGATTACTTGCTTCTTGCCGCTCAAATAAATTATTGGCTGGATAGAGATTTGAGCTACTCGCAATCTCTTTTTGAAAAAGTTTTAAGCATCGATCCCAAAAACACAGAAGCAATGTTCGGATTAGCAAATCTTTACATCCGAACAAACAATGTTTCGGAGGCTGAAAATCTAATTAGCGAAATATCCTTGATTGATAGCACGTCTGAAAAATATGTGATGCTTAATTCGGATGTAGAAAATTTAAAAACGCAAAATGAGTTAGCTAAAAATTATAAAATATTAGAAGAAGCGCGAGTTTTTTCTGCTAACAAGAATTATGATTCTTCTATAAAATCATTTAAAGAATATTTGATTAATGATCCGGAAAATAAATCTGTAAAACTAGAGTTAGCTGATGTTTACATTGCAAACTCTGAGTTAAATAAATCAATAAAAATTTATGATGAACTATTAAAATCCGGCAGTGATTATGAAATAGAAAAGCAGCGTGCAAAAGTTTATTTGTGGAAAAGTGATTCATTATCCGCATTACAAGAATTTAAAAAGTTAAATCAAAAAAATTCTGAAGATGTTGAAACTAAAATGTTACTTGGTGATTCTTATCTGCAAAATGGACAGGTGCAAAATGCAAGAAATATTTATGAAAATTTGTTAATCAAATCTCCGGATTCACACATTTTAAAAATGCGTTTAGGCTGGCTTGGTGGAAGTGATAAGTTTTCATTTGATAGATTCCCAACTTTTATCCAACTAATTCCAAGAGCTTCATACTTTACGGATAATACTGATTTTAGCTACTTAAACTATGGTGTTGGTTTTGATCTGGGCGTAACAAATTTTCTAACACTCGGATTTTCTGGTTCGCGAGGTAAGCTTTCATCTGAAGTAAATGATTTGAGATTTAATCAAATAAAAGGCTCAGCTTACATAAAATTAAATGAAACTTTTTCTGCAAGTGGAAGTTTTGGACAAACTTTTTTTGTTAATGATTTAAAAGAAAATATAATTGAACTTTCACTTATCGCACAGAAAAAAAATATTTTTAATGTAACAGGATTTCTAAATTATTCTGATGCTGCATTTATACTTTACTCGCCATTTTTGGTAAACAATAGATTGAACGTTTATCAATTCGGATTGAATGGTGAATACAAATTTAAAAACGGTTTAATAGTTTCGGGAAAATATTTTTACATAGATGTTTCTGATAACAATTCCGGTAATCAATTTGTTGCCAGATTGGGAAAAGTTTTTGAATCCAATATTACCGCAGGCTACGAATATTATTTTTATTCACTAAAAGTGGGAACGCCGCTTTATTGGAGTCCGAAAAATTTTGAATCACATTCACTTTGGGCTGAGTGGATACTTTACCAGGACGAGGTTTTTAAATTTGATATTGGTGGAAAAGTTGGATTGATTCCACAAAATGATTTTGTAGTTTCTGAATTTTACGCATCATTTAGTTATCAAATAATCAAAAATCTTTTATTTCAAACAAGATATTCTACCGGAAGTTCATTTAAATCCGGCGTTGGATATCGTTCAAATTCTATCCAGGCAAGCTTGATTTGGGGACTGTAATTGTTTACCTACTTATTTTTATTGCCGAATCGCAATTATCACCCTTGTTTGATAATGATACAGAAAAAATTTAATTCCAATATTGGTATTTATTCACACCTATATACTCCAAATAAAAGCTAAAAAAAATAAATATAATGGCATTATTATTGAAAATTTTAAGCAAACCATTTACTGGATAAATGAAGATAAATCAACTTGTCGATCGTGCTATAATTACTATTTCAAACCGGGAAGATGAAAAAAAAGGAGAAAACCTCGAGCAAAAATATTTACGAAGGATACTTGTTAGCGGTATAGTTTCACTTTTACTGATTTTGGTAATTGCTTACACTTTACCTTATACAATTTTATCATACAGTTCACTTTTCGAGTATTCAACAATTATTGCTCTTGTAATTTTTCTTTTCATCCTGCTCGTTAGATATTTTACCATTTTGGTGATGGCATATTTATATCTGAACGAATATACATTTAGTGAGACCAATGGCTTTGCTCCATTTGTTTCTATAATCGTCCCTGTTTTTAATGAAGGCAAAATAATCCGCAAATCAATTTTATCATTATTAAAACTTGATTATCAGAATTATGAAATCATTGTTGTAAACGATGGTTCATCCGATGATACAAAACAAGTTGCAGAATCGATGGTTGGATTTCAGGATGGTATATACGGCAAAATAAAAATTTCATTAATCAATCAGCCAAATTTAGGAAAAGCTCGCGCATTAAATGCCGGAATTTATTTTTCTAAATCTGATTTTGTTCTTTGTATGGATGGAGATTCACAGCTTGCACCGGAATCCGTTAAGGTTGCTGTAAGACATTTTAAGAATCCAAAAATTGGTGCGGTTGCCGGCAACGTAAAAGTGCTTAATAGAAAAAGATTTTTTACTGATCTGCAAGCTTTAGAATATATTGAAGGATTAAATATGGCTCGCAGTGCGCAAAGTTATATTAAACTTGTAAATATTATTCCCGGACCGATTGGAATTTTTAGAAGAAAAGCAATTGAACAAGCTGGATTTTATTCAAGTGATACTTATGCTGAAGATGCTGATTTAACTTTAAAAATTTTAGCTAAAGGATGGAAGATTTACTATGAACCAAAATCTATTTCTTACACAGAAGCCCCTGTAACATTGCAGCAGCTTTTAAAACAGAGATACAGATGGACAAGAGGAATTCTTCAATCGATAAGAAAACATAAAAAAAGAATGTTAAATCCAACAGTAAATTTTGGGCATACATTTATTTTGTGGTCAATGTCTTATGAAGCTTTAATTTGGCCAACGATGAACATTGCCGCAAACGCTTTTTTTATTTTTGCAGCATTATTTTTTGGATTTTCACACTTGATATTTTTCTGGTGGGCGAGTTTAGCAATTTTAGACCTTGTTACAGCACTTTACTGTGTCGCTGTAGAA
>JBDTRQ010000073.1:0-3151 GCA_039931535.1 Ignavibacteriota bacterium | reverse complement strand
AGAAATTCAAGTAACAAAACTTAGACAGGATAATTCTATCTTACAGAAAAAAATGATAGAGTTAGAACAGGAAATTTTGTTATCAAAACAAGATGAAGAGGGAAATATATTTAATACATTAAACTCTAAGGAGAAGGAAAATTTAAAATTAAAATTACAGGATATTATTTCTAAAATTGATTTTCACTTAAGTTCATAAAAATAGTTCTTAATAATAAATGATTGTTTGATGGTGTGGATAATTCAATGACTGATAAAAAGAAGCTAAAAATAAAAATCTTTGATAAAGAGTATTCTCTACTTGTAGAAAATGAAGAAATAGCAAAAGAGCTTGCCATTTATGTTAATAAAGTAATGGAAGAGACTAAGGATGAGCTGCCCGATCAGCCGGCTCAAACTATTGCTATTATTGCTTGTCTAAATATTGCCTACGATTTGTTTATTGAAAAAAATAAAAACCGTGAGTTTCTAATACAAGCCACCGATAAAATAAAGAAAATAAAGCTTCTTCTAAAAGAACCTGAAATGTCTGACCCATCTTAAAGTTTACCGCACTGCCGTTTTTTAATGAAAAACTAACAGTTCAATTAATAGGGAGTGTGATCTTCGGCGCGTATTACAGGCCTCATCCCGATTTATCGGGATTCTAACTTTTGTTAGAACAGTGGAAGTAAAAAGCTTTCGAGCGCGTTCCCACCGTGCATAAATAGGGTTTTTCCTATTAGCCGCGGCAGTGTCGGTATTTATAAAAATATACAGTACGGAGGAAATATGGATCTGATTATTATTATACCCATGGTAGTGGTTCTAATTGTTTTGTTCTTTTATTTAGGCTGGATGTTAAATTCTAAAGTAGGCAAAAAAAGTATAGTTGCTGCAGAAGAAAAAGCTGAATCGCTAATTCAAGATGCTAAAAAAGAATCAGCAAACCTTAAACGAGAAAAACTACTTGAAGTAAAAGATGAGTGGTACAAAAAGAAAATTGAGTTTGATACAGAAGTAAATCAGAAAAAGCAAAAACTTAGTAATCTCGAAAAACAAATTCAGCTGCGTGAAGAAAACAGCGAGAAGAAATTTGATATGGTTCTTCAAAAAGAAAAAGATTTAAGAAAATTAGAAAAACAACTTCAGGATCTTAAAGTAAATCTTGATGAAAAATCTGTTGAAATAAAAAATCTTGAGGTTCAGCAGAATGATAAACTTGAAAAAATATCAGGTTTAACTTCTGAAGAAGCTAAAAAAATGCTCGCTGAAAATATGGTTAATCAGGCTAAGATAGATGCCTCACAAACCATAAAAGAAATTCACGATCGTGCAAAAGTTGATGCAAAAAAAGAAGCACAAAAAATAATTGTACAGGCTATCCAAAGAACTGCGGCAGATTATTCTATCGAAACCACAGTTTCAGTTGTTCAAATTCAAAATGATGAAATGAAAGGCAGAATTATCGGTAAAGAAGGACGAAACATTCGTGCTTTTGAATCTGCAACCGGTGTTGATGTAATTGTTGATGATACACCTGAAGCAGTTATCCTTTCTTCGTTTGATCAGTTCAGAAGAGAAATTGCAAGATTATCTTTAGAAAGACTAATCTCTGATGGTAGAATTCATCCGGCAAGAATTGAAGAAGTTGTTGAAAAAGTAACTCAGGAACTTGAAGAAGAAATCCAGCGTGAAGGTGAAAATACAATTCTACAGCTTGGTTTACACAATATGCATGCCGAGTTAATTAAACACATCGGCAAGATGAAATACCGTTCAAGCTACGGACAAAATTTATTGCAGCACAGTCGCGAAGTTGCTTACCTAACAGGTATTATGGCATCTGAATTAGGGCTTGATCCTGTGATGGCAAAAAGAGCGGGCTTACTGCACGACGTTGGTAAAACTGTTGATAAAAGTATTGAAGGTCCGCACGCATTGCTTGGTTATGATTTAACTAAAAGATTTAAAGAGCACCCAATTGTAGTTAATGCAGTTGGATCCCACCATGAAGATATTGAGATGGAACATCCAATTTCGGCGCTTGTTCAATCAGCAGATGCTATAAGCGGTGCAAGACCTGGCGCAAGGCGCGAACCGTTGGAAAGTTATGTAAAACGATTAGAGAATTTAGAACAGCTTGCAAAATCATTTGAAGGTGTTGCAAAAACTTATGCCATACAAGCTGGCAGGGAAGTAAGAGTTGTTGTTGAACATGATAAAGTTGATGATGCTGGCGCAGATAGATTAGCAAGAGAAATCGGACAAAAAATTGAAGAGGAAATGGATTATCCGGGTCAGATAAAAGTTGTTGTAATTCGTGAAGTTAGAAAAATTAGTTACGCAAAATAACTTATAGTAGATAGTTGTTCTATTAAATTTTGTCACACCGAGCTTGTCGAAGTGTGACTTTTTTATTTTAAAATAATTCTTTGATAATTAATGGATGAAAAAAAATAGGATATAAATGAAAATTACAATAACAGGAAATATTGGATCAGGTAAAACCACATTTGCACAATTTGCAGAAGAAGCTGGATATACTGTTCTTAGAGCCGATGATATTTCTAAAAAGATTTTAGCGGAAGATGAAAAGGTAAAGAGTTTAGTAATTAAAGTATTTGGTGAGAAATCGTTTAAAGACGGTAAACCGAATAAATCTTTTTTGGTAAATGAGATTTTTATTGATTCAACAAAACTGCAAAAGTTAGAATCAATTCTTCATCCTCGAGTTATAAAATCAATTGATAAATATTCCACAGAAATTTTGAAAACCAATAAAATTGTTTTTGTTGAAGCAGCATTGATTTACGAAGCTGATATGGAAGCAATGTTTGATTATGTAGTTCTAATAACTTCAGACCGAACGAATAGATTGAATCGGAAAATAAAATCAGGATTAACAGAGCAAGATTTTATTCAGCGTGAATCAAATCAAATTCCCGAAGAAGAAAAAAAGAAACGCGCAGATTTTATTTTTTCTAACAATGCAAGCATTGAAGAATTGAAAATGAAGTTTAAGCTACTATTACTTACAATAGGGATTAAATAATCTTATTTTTTGTCGCGGCCTAAAGAGTTTTTTGCACAAGTCAATTTGTCATTTCGAAGTCCGCCGCGGCGGATTCGACTGAGAAATCTGTTTAAATATTAGATCCAGATTTCTCCC
>JBDTRQ010000072.1:0-8708 GCA_039931535.1 Ignavibacteriota bacterium | reverse complement strand
ATTCAATCAAGTTAGAAAAATGATATTGTTGAAGTAAGAATCTTTAATTTATGTTTAAGCTGGATTTGTAAATCAAGTCCAGCTTTTTTTATGCCCAAAGAATTTTATAGGATAAGAATAGTTTTATATTTAATTGCTGCTTAACCTTTTAATAAGATTATTTACCCTGTAATTCGTATTGTCTATTTGAGCTGCCAATCTATAATACTTAAGTGCAAGTCCATTGTTACTGTCTTTCAAATATGAATCAGCAATTGCAGCTAATACTTTAAATGATTTTGAATATAGTTTAAGTGCTTCTTTGAGATAGATTATTGCATTAGGAATTCTATTTAATTCAATCAAATTATTCGCAAAAAATATCACTTCATCTGCATTCAGAGTGTACAATTCACTTTCTAGTCCATAAATGTTTGTCAACTTCCTATTAACACTATCGATACCCGATACCAAATAAGTTTTCATCAGTTCTTCGGACAATGTCTTTGTTGGTTTCAATAAAACACCAGAGTTCAGCATTTCTAAAATATCTTTAGCAGGCTCACCAAGATTTCTAGCTCTAATATTAATTAAATCTACACTTGCATTTTTTTGTTTTAAATCAATCAGTAACATCGCACTAAAACCAGTACCTGCACCGCTATGCGAAATATATCTGAGTGAATCATTTTCAAACGTTAGAGAAAATCCCAATCCATAATCGATCTCTTTACCGCTTTTTAGTTTTGATCTTCTTATCATCATATCAAGTGTTGACTGCTTAAGCAATTTATTTTCCAAAATAGCTTTTGCAAACAGTAATATATCTTTTGAAGTTGAAAGTAATCCACCGCCTGCAACTTTAACACTAATATCTGCTAATGGCGCGTTAACAATTTTACTTTCTGCATTTTTCTCATAGCCTCTTACTCGATTTGGAATAATATCTCGTTGTTTGTCAATCAAAGTTGAGTTCATCCCGGCAGGTAAAAAAATATTATTTCTTAAATAATTTTCAAAACTTGTCTTAGTTACATTTTCTACAATAGCAGCTAATAAAGAATAGCCTAATGTGGTGTATTCGTATTTTGTGCCAGGTTCAAAATTTAGTGAATCATAAGCAAATAACTTAAAAGCATCTTCAGTTGTTGCAAAATATTTTTTGTTGTCGAATTCGCCATCTTTATAATTTCTTATTCCTGAAGTATGGTTTAGTATTTGTCTAATAGAAAATTTATATCTCTTTACTGGAAAAGTTGTTATGTAAGTTCTCGCATCTGTATCAAGGCTGATAAGTCCACGTTCCCACAATTGTAATACAGCTATCGCAGTAATTGATTTGCTGATTGATGCGATGCGGTATAAAGATGAAGTATTTGCAGATACATTATTCTCCACATCTGCTTTACCAAAAGCATTAAGCCAGGTAATTTTACCCTGCTCTAATAATCCAGCAGAAATTGATGGTGCATTTTTTATTAATAAATACTCATTCAAGTACTCATCAAATAATTTATTTTTGTTCTCTTGTGAAAAAGAAAAATCAACAAATACTGCAAAGAGTAATACAATTAAAATTGATTTATTGAGATATGATTTCATCTGCTTTGTTGCATTTGTTATTATGTACTGAAAATAAAGTTCAAAAAAAAAGGCTGAAAAAATCAGCCCTTAAATTATTTAATTGGGATACGCTTTTCAATTATGTTATCCACTAATTTGTATTGCTTTGCTTCTTCAGCGGTTAAAAAATAATCACGATCGCAATCTTTAGTAATTTGTTCAATAGTTTTTCCGGTGTGATGCGCAAGTATTCTGTACAAAGAATCACGTGTTTTAATTAATTCTTTAGCATGAATTTCAACATCAGTAACCTGTCCGCCAATTCCTTGCGTCCATGGTTGATGAATCATAATCTTTGAGTTTGGAAGGGAAGAGCGTTTGCCGTCTGCTCCGCCAGCTAATAAAACTGCGCCCATGCTTGCAGCCATACCAACACATATTGTAGCAACATCAGGTTTGATGAATTTCATTGTGTCATAAATTGCCAATCCGGCAGTTACGCTGCCGCCAGGTGAATTTACATACATATTAATATCTTTTTCAGAATCCTCTGCTTCCAAAAAAATAAGCTGTGCAATTGTTAAGCTTGCAACATGGTCATCTATTGCTGTTCCCAAAAATATAATTCTTTCTCTAAGTAAACGGGAATAAATATCCATTCCACGTTCACCTCTACCAGTTTGCTCAATAACATAAGGAACTAACTGATTATATATTTCATTATTCTTACTCATTTACTGCCTCTTGCTTTACTTTTAATTTGTCTGGATGAACTTTTGTTAGCGTATTATTCGATTTAAGAAACTCGTATAGTTTTTCATCAACTAATCTTTCTGTCTGATTAGAAGTTTTGTAGTAGTTTATAATTTTATCTACCGGAAGACCAATTTTTTCAGCCTCTTTTTCTGCCAAAGCTTTTATGTCTTCATCATTAACTTCAATTTTTTCGGCTTTTTGAATTTCGTTTTTAATCAGATACCATTTTACTTCATTCTCTGCTGACTTAGACAATCGTTTCCTTGTTTCTTCTCTATTAAAAGGGTACTTAGATTTTTTAGATTGTTCTTCTTCATTCTTAACATATTCTTCAAGAATATTATTTACAAGACTTTTGGGTGGATCAAAATCATTATTCTTAACTATTTCTCCAATCAGTTTTCCTCTAACAATTTCTTCAGTCCTTTGATCGTAATAGTTTTGAATATCCTTTTTAATTTCTTGTCTAAGCTCGTCTTCGGTTGATACTTTATCTTTTGTTGCCTTTTTAATCATCTCTTCATTTAATTGAGGCAGTACAATTTTATTTAGCCCTAAAATATTTAGCTGATAAGTAAATTCTTCTTTATGCGATTCTTCAGTTCCATCTTCTAATTTATGCTTATGTTCATCCTTAAAAGAAAAATTAAAATGCTCACCAATTTTTTTATTCTTAGCATTATCAACAATTTCTTTTGCAACTCCGTCAGCAGTTAAATCTATCTGCATCTTCTCAGGTTTTGCATCGGCAATCTTTTCGCCATCTCTTTCCAGTAGAAATACTTCAGCATCGATAATAAAATTGTTGTCTAAAATCTCATTCGCATCTTCTAAAGTTTTATTTGATTTGCGGATGTAATCAATTTCTTTTTCCACTTCTTTGTCAGTAACAATAAAATCAGGAATCTCGATTGAAAGACCTTTAAAATCCTTTACATTTAAAACCGGAATTGTTTCGTATTTAACTTTAAATGTAAATTCTTTTTCTGGCTCAAACTTAAGATCAGTCATCGATGGTTGACCAATTGGTTTGAACTGATTTTCCTCAGCTACTTTCCAGAAAAAAGAATTAGCTATTTTTTCTGAAGCTTCATATTCAAGTGCATCGCCGTACATTTTCTTCAATATAGAAACAGGAACTTTGCCTTTTCTAAAACCCGGGACTTGAATTTTTTTTGATTGTTTTTTTACTTCTTCTTCAATGTCTTTTCTAATCTCATCATACTCAAGTTTTATTTCAACTTCTTTTTCGGATGAATTAATATCTACAACATTATATTCCATTGCTAACGTAACCTCAAATATTTTTATTGGGATGATATGAAGTGCGAGAACGGGGACTCGAACCCCGACATCTCTCGATACTAGATCCTAAGTCTAGCGCGTCTACCAATTCCGCCATTCTCGCAATAATTAAACTATAATTCATATACAGATAAATCATTTAATTGAATATAAAGTTATATTATAGAATGATTTATGAATCAAAAATCGCTTGCAAATATAAACTTATGGCGTTTGCTAAACAAATAAACGGTTTTATTGATCATCACAATAAGATGTCAATCAAAATTTTAAGGCAGATAAGTCGATAATTTCTTATTTTTGATTTAGAAATGAAACCAATAAATCCAACAATTGAAATGAGGACTGCGTATGGGTTTTAACTACGTAAAGTTTACAAGCCCTGGTGCTGAAAAAATACTTAACGAAGACGCAATAGAGCTGCTGGAAATTGAAGGTGGACTTTTAGCTGTTTTATGCGATGGTGTTGGCGGTGATAATGCAGGTGATTTAGCGGCACGGATTGCACTAAAATCAGCATTGCATTTTTTCTCTGCTTCTAAAAATGAAGATTATTTAGAAAGAGTTAAACTCGCTATTGAGGAGTCGAATAGTTTTGTACTCAATCATTCTTTTACAAAAAGCCCGCAAAAAAATATGGCTACAACTTTAGAGCTTATTTTTATAAAAGATAATATTGTTTTTTACGGGCACATAGGTGATTCGAGGATTTACAATATAAAATCTAAAAGATTATCACAGCTAACTAAAGATCATTCTCTTGTTCAGAAATTGTTAGATGAAGGTTATATCACGCATAAACAAGCAGCAAATCATCCGCAAAAAAATGTAATTATAAAAGCGCTTGGAGATAATGAGAACATTGCGCCCGATTTAAGTAAAATCAAATTAAATAAATCGGAAGAAAATAGAATATTTCTGTGTTCTGATGGTGTAACAAATTTAATTAGCGATGCAGAACTTGAAGACGTATTAATTCTTGATGATCTTGAAGTAGTAAAAGAAAGATTAAAAAAAATTATAAAGATGCGCGGTGCAGCAGATGACTATTCATTTATTTTAATTGAAGTTAAAAAATGATTGGCAGGCGAATACAGAATTATAAAGTGATTTCTCTCTTGGGGCAGGGAGGAATGGGAGCAGTTTATAAATGTTTTGATATTAAATTAGAAAGATATTCTGCGCTTAAAATTTTAAATCTTAACACTTCGCACAATTCTACTTTCATTGAAAGATTTAAACGCGAAGCAAGAAATCAAGCCAAGCTAAGTCATCCAAACATTGTTTCTGTTTATGGATTTGTTGAGGAAAAAGATATTCTTGGTATTGCGATGGAATATATTGAAGGCGATACTCTTGAAAGTCTTATCCGTAACAACGGAAGAATCGAATTTATTTATGCGATGGAATTACTTACACAGATTCTTAATGGAATCGAATTTGCACACCAGCAAGGTTTTATACATCGTGATTTAAAACCATCAAATATTATTTTGGATTTAAACGGTAATCCTAAAATAATGGACTTCGGTATTTCAAAATCTATTGATGAATTAAAATCTATCACACAGCATAATGCAAGACCCGGAACGCTTCTTTATATGAGCCCTGAACAGCTTAGCGGCAATTTAATTACTGTTAAAAGTGATTTGTATGGTCTTGGAATTACTTTCTATGAAATGCTTACAGGAGTTCATCCATACAACGCACAAACAATTTATGAGATAATTGACTCACACGTAAACAAAATTCCTGTAAAAGTATCATTACAAATCCCATCCATTCCAATTGCTGTTGATGAAATAATTTTAAGAGCAATGGATAAATCAAGTGGAGATAATTTTTTATCGGCAACAGAATTTAAAAACGCAATCCTGGATTTGAGTGCAAATTATTCTTACCAAAAAAACAATGATGAAACTTTTTCTTTTTCAGAAGAAGATGCACCAACTGATATCAGTGAAAAGAAATCAAAAGGATTTCAAACAGTTAGTAACATTTTATTGTTTGTAATTTTTATTGGATTGGTTGTAATCGTTTTCAACGTTGTTAAATCAATCCTAATAGATCAGAATGATAAAACTGAATCTGAGATGCTAAGTTATTCCCAGGATTATTCGAAAAACCCAAACTTTGCTAAAGAAAGTATGTGGGAACTGATTAAAACTGGAACAGATAAAAACTTAAATTCAATTTCTTTTGTTGATGATTATAATGGGTTTATTGCAGGTGATTCAGGAAGTTTTATGCAGTCGGCTGATGGAGGACTGAGTTGGAAGAGATTTGATACACCTTATTTAAATAATTTTAAAGCAATAAGTTATAACGATAACAAACTTTTTATTGTTGGTTCTTCCGGCTTTATTGGAATTTTGAATAGCAATTCAAATCAAATAAAAAAAATAATTTCAAACACATCCGAAACATTATTTAAAATTTATTTTTTAGATCATAACACTGGATTTATTGTTGGAAGCCGCGGTTTTATTCTTAAAACATTTGATGGCGGATTGACCTGGCAAGTTATTAATAGCAAGGTAAAGGAAAATTTATTCAGTATTAGTTTTATGGATTCTAAAAATGGAATTATTGTTGGCTGGAATGGTACAATTCTAAAAACCACTGATAGCGGTTTAAGCTGGCAAAAGCAGACTCTAAAGTACAATAACTATTTTAAGGATGTTTTATTTGCAAATGAGTTTTTAGGTTTTATCGTTGGCGGTGATGGAAAAGTTTTACGTACAGAAAATGGCGGCGAAAATTGGGATGAAATCGATATTGAATCAAATTCCGGGTTATACAAAATAAATGTTGAAAACAGCGGTGATGGAATAATTCTTTCTAACAGAGGTGAGATTTTTATTTCTAATGATGCAGGTAAATCCTGGGTAAAAAGGTATGTTGGGCAACCCCTAATTTTAAACGACATCAAACAACTTAACTCCGGTAATTTTATAATTGCCTGCAACGGTGGAAATATTTATAAAAGTAAAATTATTTCTACAAAGTAATATGAACTTTCAATTAAAATACCAGCCAATTTTATTAACCGAAGAATTCAAATGTTTCTAAAAAAATATTTTTACGATAGAAATGGTCTTTGGATTTATAGTTTTGTTTTAATTGTTATAAACATTTTACTAACTCAATTTCCATTAACAAGTACATTTGGATATGAGTTTGCAGCGGTTAATGGATTACTTTTTGTTGTGCTTTCAGGTTTACAGACCTTAAACTTGTTTAAAAAATCTGAATATGTAATTGCAAAACTGATTAAAAATCTTTTCATTCTTTTCGTAATTCCATTTCTTATAATTATTGTTCATTCCCTGTTAACTATGTATTGTTCTTTTTGGGATGGATTAAATTTTTACATTCTTATTGTCGGTACTTCTATTTTATTCGGAACAGCCATTGCCTTTATTGTAAACTTGTTTACTAGACGATTTAAACGCGTTCTATTTTTCCTAATCATATTTTTTACTGCTCTCATTCCAATTTTAGAAATTTACTTTAATCCACAAGTTTATTTTTATTCGCCGTTAATCGGATTCTTTCCGGGCAATATTTATGATGAAGGTTTAAGTGCTGATTGGAAATTAGTCTTTCATCAATTAGTTGTTGCAGTATTTTCAATATCAATAATATTTTTATATCTAAAAAAAACTTCAATTATTTTGAAGCAGAAAAATTATTTTATCGCTTCAATTATAATTGTTGCAGCATTGTTTCAACTTTTTTCGAGCAGTGTTGGATATTCAACAACATTTTCAAAATTAAATTCAGTTTTAGCTAATCAGATTGAATCTGAATCTTTGGTTTTACATTACGATGATATCGATTCCACAGAAGCAAAATTTATTGCTTTAAATCAGCAATATTACTTGAATGAGCTGCAGGTTCAATTAGAAACTAAGCCATCCAAAAAAATAAATGTTTATTTATTTAATAATCGAGAACAGAAAAAAATATTATTTGGCGCTGGCAACGCTGATGTTGCAAAGCCCTGGCAGTATTCAATTTATATCAGTGCTGATTCTTGGCAAAATACTTTAAAGCATGAATTAGCTCATATCTTTACTGCAGAATTTGGAAGTGGAATATTTAAAATTGCATCAGGATTTAATGCCGCGCTAATCGAAGGAATGGCTGAATCGCAAGACGGAATTTCAGATAATATTCCTATCGAATATCTAACAAAGTTAGCATATAATAATGGTTATGTTGTAGATGTTAAATCTCTTTTTACCGGGTTAAGTTTTTTTAAAGGTAACTCTACATTAGCTTACATTTACAGTGGTGCATTTATAGAATTTCTAATTAAGAAATATGGAATTGAAAAAGTAAAACAATTCTATGGCAATTCAGATTTTGAAAATGTTTTCAAAAACAAAATAGAAACTGTTCAAAAAGATTTTGAACGAAGTTTGATTGATGAAGATTTATCAAATTCCAAACTAATGGCTGATTACTATTTTGGAAGGCTGTCAATCATACAAAAAATCTGTCCGAGATTTGTTGGTGATAGGTTACGAAAGGCTTTTCAATATCTTGCTGAAAATAATTTAGATGAAGCTGAAAACCTTTTTAAAGAGATAAATAAAAAAACTTTAAATTATTCCGCACTATTTGGATTGACTGAAATTTATATCAAACAAAATAAACTGCCGAATGCAATTGATTTGCTTTCTAATAATTTGAAAAAATTTGAGGGCACTCCATACTTTTCAAATTTATATTTCAGGTTAGGCGATATCTATGCATTATCAAACGACAATACTAAAAGTGAATTATGTTATAAAACTTTAATTGATGAGAACCCAAATTTTAGTTTGGTTTCACTTTCAAATCTTAGATTAAGTTTATTGGAGAAAAATATTTTGAAGGATTATCTGAATGAAGATGATTCAACAAAATATAGTTTACTGCGTCAGTTAAATGATTCGAGTTATAATTTTAGTTCGATTCCGGTACTGATTAGTTTATCAAACGAACTAAAAATCAATTATGCTAACTTTATAAAAGGATTTAAAAAAACATTTATTGTTGATAATTTAGAAAGCAGCTATGCCGCATTTAAATTATCTGAATATATGCTTGAGAAT
>JBDTRQ010000071.1:0-10703 GCA_039931535.1 Ignavibacteriota bacterium | reverse complement strand
ATGTAATTGATAATATTTCTTTAATGAAAGAAACAATAAAAGAATTACACAAATATGATATTGAAGTTTCGTTGTTTATAGATCCGGATTTAAAACAAATTGATGCTGCTGCAGAAATTGAAAGTGATTTTATAGAAATACACACAGGTGTTTTTGCAAATGCAAAATCTGAGGAAGAACAGTTTGATGAATTGGAAATAATTAGAACCGCTGTTAAACACGGGAGAAAATTGGGATTGGGAATTAATGCCGGTCACGGTTTAGATTATCAAAACATAAAAATATTTAGAGAGTTAAGCGATATTGATGAAGTGAGTATTGGACATTCAATTATTGCTCGTGCCGTTTTTGTAGGCATTAAACAAGCCGTTCAAGAAATGTTTGATTTGATTAGGAGAGGTTAACGGCAATCATCTCCGCAAGAACAAGATAGATTTTCACTTTTAGATTTTTCTATTGATTCCTTTCCTTCTTTAAAGGCAAAGAATGCAACTCCAAGTGAGCCTGCGATATCTAAGTATCCAATTTTAAAAATCTCATAACTTAAACTTGAGGCAAGCAGAATAAACGATAAGTAAAAACATGTCTTTGTACAATTTGCATCTGCAATTATCGCATCGGAGTTTAGTTTTTTACCAACTTTAATTTTATAATGCATAAGTGAATACATTGTAATTATAGAAATTAGTGAAATGATAATTCCAACAATTGTTGTTTCGGGTTTTACATTGTTTATGATTATTAGGATTGATGCGATTAGAAGTCCGGCAGCAAGAATGTAAAAACTAAAACCTGTAATCTTTAAAGCTGTGCGTTCAAAACTATCTCGTTGTTCAATTGGATTTCTTTTCATCCGAATTATCAAATGTAAAATTCCAATTCCTGAAATCACTTCAACAAAGCTGTCTAATCCAAATCCGAAAAGTGCAAGTGTATCATCACCTAAACCAAATCCAACAGATACTAAACCTTCTGCAATGTTATAAAATATTGTTATCAGGCTTAGCGCAAGTGCAATGTTTACAAGGGAATTGAATTCTGAAACTTCATTCCGAACTTCTGATTTTAGATTTTTCAATTTATTTCTTTTGTCGTTTGTTGATAATTTCTTTTTGCAATTAATATAGAAAACAATTACGCATTAAATATGTTTTTTAAATGTGATCCCACCCTCAATCTCTTGATTAATATAAGATTCTGGTTTAAGTTTGGAACGTCGCTAGCAGAAGGTTAACCCCCAGACCTTTTGTTAGGACACGCCCGGTAGCTTCGGTTATCGGGTTTTTTATTTTTAAATTTCGCTTGCTGTTCATCACTTAGTGGTTCCTTAATTATCTTTTTAGAAAAGATAGTAATAATTTTCCAAAGCGTTTATCTATTTATTAATGGTTTTAATCGGAGTTAAAGTGTTGTACAACTTAATTAAAAAAACAGAATTTGATAAAGTAAAATCACACAACGGAAACTGGGCAGCAAAGATGGAATTGTTTGCAGATATGTGCAGATATAATACGCTAGTTGCAGTTAAAAAAGCAGGCTCCGGACATCTTGGCTCAAGTTTAAGTGCGATGGATATTACAACTTATCTTTATTTAAATGAATTAAATGTTTTTGATGTTGGATTTGATTCCCCCGACAGAGATATTTATTTCTCATCCAAAGGTCACGATGTTCCAGGATTGTATTCGTTGTTTTATGCGCTCGGAATTATATCTGAAGAGAAATTATTAATGTTACGTAGATTGCATGGATTAGATGGTCATCCAGAAGTTAGACAAAATGGAATTGAAGCAAGTACAGGTTCACTTGGAATGGGAATTTCTAAAAGTAAAGGATTTGCCTGGGCAAAATCTTATCTAAAAAACAAAGGACACGTTTATGTTTTAACAGGCGATGGCGAATTTCAAGAGGGACAGATTTATGAATCGCTTCAAGCCACAGCTCACCAAAAAGTAAATAAAATCACAGCAATTATGGATCACAATAAATACCAAACAGATATGCTTGTTGCGGATGTAAATAACATTGAAGATGTTGTACAAAAAGTTTCTTCATTCGGATGGTATGTTGTTAGAATTGACGGACACGATTACAATGTTTTGAAAAAAACTTTTGAGGATTTGAAAAAAATTACCGACAAACCAAAAATGATTATTGCTGATACGATTAAAGGCAGGGGAGTATCATTTATGGAGAGACCGTTAACCGAAACTTTTGAGGGAAAAACACTTTACAAATGGCATTCCGGTGCACCTGATGATGAAAGTTATGTTAAAGGATTAAATGAACTAACGGAAAAAATTAATGAACTTTCTAATAAACTTGGAATTAGAAAAATTAATATTCCCCTAAACGAAGCTGAGGGAAAAGCTATTACGAAATCTGATAAAGAATTTGTTACCGAAGCTTATGGTGAAGCGTTAGTCGAAATCGCAAAGACAAATAAAAAGTTAGTTCTGTTAGATGGTGATCTTTCAGCCGATTGTAAACTCCGCAATTTTGAAAAAACTTATCCGGATAGATTTATTGAAAACGGAATTGCTGAACAGGATATGGTCTCTATGGCTGGTGGATTGGCAAGAATGGGATTGATTCCAGTTGTAAATACGTTTGCAAGTTTTCTTGCTGCACGTGCTAATGAACAGATTTATAACAACGCTGGAGAGAAAACTAAAATAATTTACACTTGTCATTTTTCGGGAATAATTCCTGCTGGACCAGGTAAATCTCATCAGAGTGTTAGAGATATTTCTTTATTTGGAGCGCTTCCAAATATTACAATTATTCAGCCGTGCAATGGTGAAGAAACAAAATGGGCAACTGAGTATTGTGTAAATCAAGCTGAAGAAAATTGTATGCTAAGATTAGTGATTGGACCTTCACCAGAAAAAATAGAACTGCCGAAAAGTTATAAATTTAAAATCGGAGTGGGTGCAGAATTAACCGATGGAAAAGATGCAATACTTTTCGGTTACGGTCCTGTAATGCTTCACGAGGCTTTGGTTGCTGCGGATTATTTGAAGAAAATTGGTTTTAGTTTAAAAGTAATTAATATGCCGTGGCTTAATAAAATTGATAAAGAATGGTTAAAAGAAATTATTAAAAATCAAAAAAGAATATTTGTTTTAGAAGATCATTCCGCTATTGGCGGATTGGGTGATAGATTGTTAAATGTTTTGGTTGAAGTTGCTGAAATAAAAGATAAATCTTTTACAAATTTTGGATTAAATGAATATCCTGAATGTGGAACGCCACTTGAAGTTTTAGAGTTCCATCAACTTGATGGTAAATCTTTAGCAAAAAGAATTTCTGGAGTGGATAATATTGAAACAGAAGAAAACGTAAAACAGAATTATACTGCGGATGCGCCGCAGTAAATTGTGAAGGTCATTATTAGTTACCGACAAATACGCTGCTTTTATTTATCAAAAGATTGGTCAAGTATTGTCATTGCGATGGCGATTAGCCGAAGCAATCTTTATTTCATTATTTGAGATTGCTTCACTCGAAGACTCGTTCGCAATGACTAACTAATATTGTCATTCGTAGTCTCACCAGGACGAATAGATCTTTATTATTTATAGATCACTTCGCTTCGCTCGTGGTGACATTTTAGAGCAAATTTTTCAATTGAAACTCATGCCGTATTGGGTGCATAACTGCGTGTTCCAACATTGCATCAATACAATAATCAACATCCCAATTAGATTTATAAACTTTATCTTCAAATTTTTCTGGTGGAACATCTTTAAGCGGATATTTCCATTTGTTCAATAAATATTCGATGTAATTTTCTGCTTGTTCTACAACAATTTCCGGCAACGGTGCTTCATCAATTTGTGGATCTGGTAAGTTTAATTGCTTACACATCCAATTCATATAACCTCTTGATGAACGCAGAAGATGATACAGCAAAGTATCTAATGATTTGTAATATGGATCATCAGTTTGGGGAAGATTAACGTTTAATCGTTTTGCTTCTTTCCAGGTTTCATAAAAATTACGCAGGTGGATTTCGTGCAGATTGACTAATGCTTTTGCGCCATTGTATTTGTAAGTGATCTCTTTCATAAAACTTTATACCTTAACTTTAATTACAACTTTCTTTACATAAGATTTTTTTGCAATTTTAATACCTGGTAAATGAACATCGGTAGGGAAGAAGATTGCGAACATTCCTTCATCAACTTTTGTAAATGATTTTTCGCCGCTGTAAAATATTATATCATTTTGTTCATTGTATTCGTCAATCACTTCTTGATTTGCTAACGGAGCATATCCCATTAACTCATTTCCTTTTGCTACAAACTGAACATCGATATATTTATTATGCGCTTCTAATTTTCCTTCGCTTGCATCCTTGGTTTGATATTCATTCACGAGTGCGAAAATATTATCACCGTCAATTTCGTATTTGCCTAATTCTTTTTTAGAGAAATCAGTTTGTTTTAAATAATCAAGAGCTTTACTTATTCTTTCTCCTAATCCAGAATAAAGATGTGAGTTTGAGAGTTTATCTATTATCATTTTAATCCTTTAATTCGAATGTCATTGCGAATCCCGATTCTATGGGGATGAAGCAATCTGTATTATAGATTGCCACGTCGCTTTGCTTCTCGCAATGACTTATTTAATAATTTTCTTATCTCTTAAAACTGTTTCAACAGTTATATCACCAATTTCCTGTAAATCATATTTAACACGTGTGCTTGGTTTTTTAATGTTGATATATCTGCTAAGATCAATCGGAGTTCCGATTACAACTGCATCGCATTTTGTATTGTTGATTGTTGTTTCCAGATCTTTTAATTGTGCATCGCCGTAACCCATTGCTGGAAGCAGTGTCCCAATGTTTGGATATTTTTCAAACGTTGCACTAATTGATTTTACAGTATAAGGTCTTGGATCAACTAATTCTTTTGCACCAAGTTTTAATGCTGCTACAACTCCAGCGCCGTATTTCATTTCACCGTGTGTAAGTGTTGGTCCATCTTCAACTACAAGTACGCGTTTGCCTCTAATTAATTCAGGATGTTCTACAGAAACAGGGGAAGCGCCATCAATTACTATTGCGGTTGGATTTACTTTTCTGATGTTTTCTCTAACAATATTAATTCCAGCGTTATCAGCGGAATCAATTTTATTAATTACAACTGCATCAGCTAATCTTAAAGAAGTGTTGCCAGGATAATAATTCATTTCGTGTCCCGGTCTATGCGGATCAACAACTGTAAATGTTACATCAGCTTTGTAGAATGAAAAATCATTATTACCACCATCCCACAAAATTACATCAGCTTCTTTTTCAGCTTCGCGTAAAATTGCTTCGTAATCTACACCCGCATAAATAACTCCACCTCTTGCAACGTGTGGTTCATACTCTTCAATTTCTTCAATCGTACATTTATGTTTTTTAAGATCGGCGTAAGTTGCAAAGCGCTGTACTTTTTGTTTTACAAGATCGCCGTAAGGCATTGGATGACGAATTGCTACAACTTTTTTTCCTGCTTTTGTTAATGCATCAATAATTCTGCGTGATGTTTGAGATTTACCGCAGCCTGTTCTTACGGCAAGAACTGCTATAACAGGTTTTGTACTTTTAACTTCTGTTTCTGCAGCGCCAAGTAATCGGAATGAAACTCCTGCAGCATTAACTATCGAAGCTTTAGTCATAACATATTCAAACGGAACATCAGAATAAGAAAAAACAACTTCATTAACTTTTAATTTTTTAATTAATGAAACGAGTTCTTTCTCCTCATAAATTTTAATTCCATTTGGATAAAGTTTGCCGGCAAGTTCTTTGGGATAAGTTCTGCCTTCGATGTTTGGGATTTGTGTTGCAGTAAAAGCAACCACGTTGTAATCGTTGTTGTCTCTAAAGTAAACATTAAAATTATGGAAGTCGCGTCCAGCAGCGCCCATTATCAACACGTTCTTACGAGCCATAAAAATACTCTCCTTTATGCTTTTATATTAAGTTGTTGTATAAAAAAAATGATTCAATTTTTATAATATTAATTAAAATTTCTATTACAAATCTAAAGGATTTTTACAAGAGTTTCCTTGTTTATAGGTCTGTTTTTAGGAGTTACATTTGATGAGGGCTTAAAAAGTGCGTTTAAGTTAAATAGGGCTATAAAATTTATTAATGGACTTAAAAAATATCTTTTTAAAACACTATACTTTTTAGCTTGTTGTAGAACTCTGTATAGTCATTTCGAAGAAGTCTTCGACTGAGAAATCTGTTCAAATATTTAAGCCAGATTTCTCCCTTTGGTCGAAATGACTTTTTATTTTTGATAAACAATCCATCTTTAAAATCAGTGTATGTGAATTTATTATTTAAGTAACACTAACTTTAAATTTTTGTACTGGTGATTTACTTGCACTCTTGCAAAATAAATTCCTGAACTTACTTTGTTACCAAAATTATTTATTCCATTCCAAACAACCTCATAAGTTCCCGCTGGTTTTTCTTCGTTAACTAATGATGCTATTTCATTTCCGAGGATATCGTAAATATTCAGAATCACGCACCCCACCTCGTTCCTCCCCTTTGCCAAAGGGGAGGAGGCAGGAGGAATTGTATAAACAATTACTGTGCTTGGATTAAACGGATTTGGATATGCACTTATACTAAATTCAGTTGGAATAATTTTATCATCATCAACCGATGTTAAACTGTTTGGATTGCCCGGAGTTGGAAACAACATTGACCAATTATCAGTACCATCAGGAAATCTTCCAAAAGAAATATCTTTTGTTTGGGGACCGAATGAAAGTGAATCAATAACAGTAACACCATCAGCATCAACTAATGCGATAAATTCTCCGCTCGCACTTAGTTTAAAGTTTGCGTGTATCCCTTGCTGTTCCTGCTGCTCATCGCACCAGATTAATAAAAACTCATTTGGATTTAAAACAAGATTTGACTGATTGAATTGATATTTAGTTAGATTATCTTTTTTATCCGTTAAATATTTTCCTGTTAAAGTAATTGCATCTGCAGTTGGATTATATAACTCAATCCAATCATCATACTCACCATTTGGATCAGCGATTGTTGTTGAGTTGTCCGCCATAAATTCATTTACCACAATTCCGGTTGTAATTATTTGTGGAGTTTTAATTTCAATTGCTTTTTCCCTTGGATAAAACTGTGATTGATTTTGTGAGTCCTTTGCATAAACAAAAAACTCTCCTGTTGTACCTGCACCAAGCGGAGGAATAACTCCAATCCAGCGATCAGCCTCTTCAACTTTTTTTGTATTTGATATTGGATCAAATATCATTGGATAAATTTCTGTGTTCGATGTTCCATCTTTCTGATAATAAATTGAAACCTCACTTAAACCATCATTATCAAACACTGAAGCGTAAACATAAATAGAATCATTTGCACCTATATTTTTAGGCTCATAATCAATACTATAAACAATTGGCTTTGCATTTTGATAAGACAACTGCGCAGGCAAAGATGCGTTTCTAAGATTTACAAATTGTTTTAATCCAAACTTAACGTGCTGATTGTTATAACCAGTTGCAGAATAAGAATTATAAAAATCGTTTTGATCAAATCCATAATCGAGTGTTCGGAAAGAATCATTTATTGCTGAAGCACTTATCATAGTCATGATACTATCAATGCGATTATTCCAGTTTGTAAGCTGATAAACATTTGTACTATAAAATTCCAAAAAGTGTGTGTAAAGATTTCTGTACTGAGAAATTTGCATCAGACTTTCAGCTAGAGGGCGGTAGCCGCCCGCAACTTTTGGATAGCTGTAGGGATTTGCGTTCGTCCAGTCAATCCCAAACCAATCGATTCCAAATGTGTTATCATAATCGTAAGGAATTAAATGAAAAATATCATTTGTCGGGTCGTGATATAAATAGTAATTATTCATCAATGACCAATAATCATCCCACTCACCAACAAGAATATTAATTGCAAAATATTTTAATACTTCCGGTACAGCAATTACAGATTCAATTGAATCCGGTAGTGATGCTATTGCAGTATTATTAAGAACAGATATTAGTCGTACTAATTTTGAAAAATCTGCTTCCGATTCATTTGTCTTTAACTCATAAGCCGGTCTTCCGTTATCGTTAAGATTTTTATAAATGTTTGGATCGCTGCCAAGATAATTTAAATCTGCAGGATAAAGACATTTCCACAAGTTGCCTGTATCATCTGCAAAATTTTTATTTAAAAATTCTTCATCCACATGTTCAACAGAAATATATAATCCATAATATTGTCCGTTGATGTAAACTTCAACATGATTTGCTCTGCTTGCATTCATTCCAATTGTTTGATAGTGATCAAAACATAATTTGCTTCTTATGATTGAAGGATCGTTATGTTCTCCGTTAAGATTTAGTTTATCAACTCCATAAAATTCTCTACCGGAAAAAAATGTATTGAAAGAAACTTTAAAAGATTTTTTTGCAGCGTTGCGCGATGTGTTTCCGCGTAATCTAAATCCAATCGAATCAACAGTTTCATTTATGTAAGCATTTTGGAAATGGAATGAGGCAACAAATTCGGAATCACTTTGCACGTTTTGATAAAGCCATTCAATAGCTGCAGGATCAATTGTAATATCAACTCTTGCAACTTGCGAATCGTCATAGAGCTTCCAGCTTTCATCTTGCTGTGCAAATGTTGTTCTAAAAAAAAAAATCGAGAAAAATAAAAACCAAGAAAAAAATCTTGTAAACAAATGCATTTTAAATCCAATCTATTAAATTAAAAATTGCCTTCTAAAGTTCTTTAAAAGATTACTAAATTGCTATCACTAAATTAATTCCGTGTTAAAATAATCGAGGACACAAATGAATACATTTATATTATCAATTCTTATTTCAATTGTCACATTTGCTCAAAGCAATCCAAAGTTTGAAGATTATTTTGTTGATGAAACTTTACGCATCGATTACTTTCACATCGGCGATGCAAAAACTGAAATGATAACAATTGATAAACTATTTCGTTATGGAATTTGGGCGGGAAGTTTAAATCATTTAATAGATAATTTTAACAACGGCAAGTACTACTATAAAATTTATGATGCAGCTACAAACAAATTAATTTACTCAAAAGGATTTGATGCATTCTTTGGTGAGTATGCTTCTGGCGATGATGGTGTTAACGGAATAGTGAAAAGTTTTCAGGAAACGGCGATAATTCCATTCCCAAAAAATAAAATCATCTTTGCAATTGAAAAAAGAAATGATGTAAATGAATTAGTAGAATTTTATAGACGTGAAGTTGATCCGCAAAGTATTTTTATTATAAAAGATAAAATTGTTGATGAAACTGTTGAAATATTTAAACCTGTTTACAGTGGTGATCCGCATACAAAGGTTGATATTGTAATACTTGCTGAAGGTTACACAGAATCCGAAAAAGAAAAATTTATAAAAGATTTAAATCGTTTTGTTGGATATTTCTTTGAGCAGGAACCTTACAAATCACATAAAAATAATTTTAATATTTATGGAGTATTTAAACCTTCCGCAGAAAGCGGAACAGATTTACCCGGTGCAGATATTTTTGTAAACACTGTTTTAAATACAACTTTCTGGTCGCTTGGATCAGAAAGATATTTGATGACTGAAGATAATTTGACAATGCATAATCTTGCGGCGCACGTTCCTTACGATGCAATTTATATTCAGGTTAATCACGCACGGTACGGCGGCGGTGGAATTTATAATCAATTTTGTACTTACACCACAGATAACCAATTTGCAAAATATTTATTCACACACGAGTTTGGACATTCGTTTACAGGACTTGCTGATGAATATTACACATCAGATGTTGCGTATAATGATTTCTTTAAACCAACAGTTGAACCTGTTGAACCAAACATAACAGCTTTGCTTGATCCCAAAAATATAAAATGGGAAAAATATTTAAGTGAAGGAATTGAAATTCCAACTCCGTGGGAGAAAGAAGAGTTTGATAGATTTAGTTATGAATGGTTAAAAGAGCGTAATAGATTAAACAGTTTTGTATCTGAGTTGAAAAGAAATCGCGCACTGGCAAATGAGATTAAATCAGCCGAAGAAGAGTATGCGATGAAAGATAAAAAGCAATCTGAAAAAGTTGATAAGTATTTAATGAGCAGTAAATACTGGAACAAAGTCGGAGCCTTTGAAGGTGCGGGATATCTGCCAAAAGGAATTTACCGCCCAATGCTGGATTGTATTATGTTCTCTAAAGGTGATAAACCGTTTTGTAAAGTGTGTGAAGAAGCAATAAAACAAATAATAAAAAATTATTCGGAATAAAATGAAAACAAAACTTGATATTGCAAAAAACTGGCTGCCTCGTTACACAGGGACAAAGATAAATGAATTCGGTGATTACCTGCTTCTTACAAACTTTAATAATTATGTCGAAAAGTTTGCAGAGAGATTTAATTGTGAGATAAAAGGTATTGATAGACCAATGCAGACGGCTACAAACTCAAATGGACTTTCAATAATAAATTTTGGTATTGGTTCAGCTAACGCTGCAACAATAATGGATTTGCTTATTGCTCGCGCTCCAAAAGGGGTTTTGTTCCTTGGTAAATGCGGTGGATTAAAACATTCAACAGAGATTGGGCACTTCATTCTTCCAACTGCTGCAATACGCGGTGAGGGAACAAGTGATGATTACAAACCAAAAAAAGTTCCGGCTC
>JBDTRQ010000070.1:0-3267 GCA_039931535.1 Ignavibacteriota bacterium | reverse complement strand
CAGCACCTGCAATAAAAACTTTCATTCCCTTTTCGTGTGCATTGCTCGCATATTCCGCAAGCAGATGCGGACTACGATGAGCTGAGATAATTTTCATCTCATTTGTAATTCCAAATTCATTTAAAATATCTGATGCTTCTTTCATAATTGGAAGATCAGAATCGCTGCCCATAATAATTCCGACTTGAATTGTTTTTGACATAATAAGCCTTTCTATTTTTTATTTATTTCCAGTTTACTTGTTTTATATCTTGCCCATCTGATTGCAAAAGTATAGCACCCATTTCATCAGTTCTATAAATTTTTGAATTTATTTTTTGTAATGAATTAATAACTGATTTTGCAGGATGATTAAATTTATTTTTTATTCCTGCACTTATCAATGATATTTTTGGCGAGACTAAATTCAAAAATGCAGTTGAAGATCCGGTCTTACTTCCGTGATGACCAACTTTTAACACATCCGAATCAAGCATTGCTTTAAAATTAGATGCAAGAAAATATTCCGCCGGATGTTCGCAATCGCCAACAAACAAAAATGAAGTTTTACCAAATACTATTTTAATTATTCCGCTTTTATCATTGCTTGAAAAACTTTTATAGGAATAACTATTTGGATCATTTAAAAAATATATTTTTGTGTTGCCAACATCAAAAGAATATTTATCATAGCTTTTGCTTTTTATTTTTCTATCATTTAAGAATTTTTCCAATCGTAAAGATTTTTTACTTGAATCCGGTTGAGGTCTAAATATTTCTTTTATTTTATCGTTATAAATCAACGAAATAAATCCGCCATAATGATCTAAATCTAAATGAGAAATAAATCCATAATCAATTTTTTTAATTCCAAGATAATCCAATAAAGGGATAATCACTCGTTCACCATTATCGATAAATGGATTTGCTTCACCTGCATCTATTAAAGCTGTTTTGCCGTTTGGAAATTGGATGAGAAATGTATCACCCTGTCCAACATCAACCATAAAAATATTTAGCTTATTTTTTTCAAGTATTTCTTTGTTATCAAAAGTAGAATAAATGATCATCGAAAAAATTAAAATGATTGGTAGTGCAATTTTTAAATAAAATTTATCCGTTTTTTGGATTACAAATAAAATCAAAATTAATCCTGCATAAAAAATAAGTGCATCATACAAAGAATAATTCCTTATCCACAAAAAAGAAAAATCTAAATTTCCGGTGAATCTTATAAATGTAATCATCAAACCGGAAATCAAATCATTGGCAGCAGCAAAATAGATTGCAATGCTATATGAAAATAATCCAATAAATACAGTTATAAATGCGATCCCAATTATCACACCGACTGCTGGGATTACAATTAAATTAGCAAACAAAGCAATGATGGATAGCTTACTAAAATATGCAAGTGTAAACGGCAGCGTACCAATTTGCGCACTTAAAGAAACACCAATGAATAATAAAATATTTTCTATCCACTTTTGTTTTATGTGAAGTTTAAAAATTATTTTTTTGAAATAAGGATGAAGAATTCCAATAGCAAGCACTGCAGAAAATGATAATTGAAAACCAGGGTTATAAATTTCATTCGGGTTTATTAAAAGTATTATAAACGCTGCGATTGAAATTGAGTTTATAATATTTGTAGTTCTGTTTGATAGAAAAGCGAGAATGATTACAACTCCCATTAAGGTTGCTCTAAAAACTGAAGGTGGAACTCCGGTTAAAAACATAAATGCTAACAGACCAAGTATTGTAAGTATCGAACGAAGAATAATTCCAAAACGACCAAAGAGAAAAATAAAAATTATAAGTACGTATCCAACATGCAAACCGGAAACAGCAAGTATGTGTACAACACCGGAATTTATAAATTCATTTTTTGTTTCGTAATCAATTTCACTTCTGTCTGCAAGCAGCAACCCGCGTAACAAGCCTGCAGTTTGCTGATTATGTAAATCGTGAATTATTTTATCAATTGATTTTCTAACTGAGAAGAGTAAAGATTTTAAAAAATTATTTTCTGATGAAAGAATTTTAATACTGTCGGTATCGTACGAAACAAACAATCCCGTTATACCATTTTGTTTTAGATATATATCATAATCAAACTCACCAGGGTTTCTTCTATCTCTTCCCTTTTGATAAGTACCTGTTAAATAAATCTTATTTCCGGAGTTTAATATTTTGTAAAGATAATTTCGCTGCTCATCGTTAGCTCTGTATTTGCAAATCAGTTTATCATTAGTATGAAGTGTTTTGTTATCCAAAAGAATAGAATCACTTTTAATTGTAAAGATAATTTCAAAAGATCTTTTAAGTTCAACATCTAAAACTTGACCATAAAGCTGTGCATTTTTTTCTTTTTGATATTTAGTGAGCGGGGTATTTATTTGTGTTTGATTTTTAGTTGCAATTAAAAATCCAAAAGCATACATCATTAATAATAAAAGTGATGATAAGAGAATTTTATTAAATCGAAATTTTAGATAATTGGAAATTATTAGTAACAGAATTGAAAGCACAAAGAAAATTATTATTTGAAAATAGTTGAAATGGAATTGCAATAAGTTTTCGGCAAGAATTCCAATTATAAATGCTATTGTATTTTTTATAAATGGATAATTTTTCAAGTGCAATATTTTATTATTGATGGTTTTATATCGGACAAATCTTTTATGTTTTCAGCTAATAGTTTTGCATTTTTTCCGGCAGTAATCGTTAGTGCAGGATTAAGCGTGTGAGTTTTTACTGACAGATCTTCAATATTTCCATGATCAGAACAAATAACTAAAGTTAATTCATTTGAATTAAGTTCAGTTAAAATAGTAAATAAAAACTTATCCAGATTATTATAGATAGTATCAAACTCATCCGCAATTCTACGGTGTCCCAAATGATCAGTTAGAAAAAATTCAAATAATGTAAAATCATTTTTTTCTGTAACTTTTAATAGTCTTCTTGCTGCAATTCCTGGGCTAATAATTTTAAGCTGATAATTTAATTTACGATTCCATCTCTCATTAGTAATCTCTGCAGTAAGTGCTGTTTTTCTTCTGATTTCTTTAACCGTATTCAATTTAACGCCTGTTAAACGGCAGCTTAACGATGTTACGCTTAATCTTGTTTTACCAGATTTTAGGTAATCAAAAAAAACTTTTGGAAATGCATTTACAAAACTTACTTTTTTATTATTGTCTTTATAAAACTTAAAAATATTTTCTTTTTCGATTATTGGAATTGTTGTTGAATATGGGAAAGGTCCAAAATGTTTTCCAACAA
>JBDTRQ010000069.1:0-6942 GCA_039931535.1 Ignavibacteriota bacterium | reverse complement strand
CTGGTGCAGCTTGATTTCTTTTGAACTCATTAATATCAACCATTTTAAGAATTTTTTTTACTAGGGCTTCATCACCAATAATTTCTTTAATCTCATTGAACTCTTTATTTTCTTCAAGATACATTCTTAAAATTCTATCCAATAAATCATAAGGCGGTAATGTATCCTGATCCGTTTGATTTGGTTTTAACTCTGCAGATGGAACTTTATCAATTATTGTTTTAGGAATAATTACTTTTTTCCTGTTGATATAATTTGCAATTCGATATACATCTGTTTTATAAACATCAGCAATAACAGCAAGTCCCCCGCACATATCACCGTATAGCGTGCAGTAACCAACAGCCATTTCGGATTTATTACCTGTTGTTAGCAAAAGATGACCGTAATTATTTGAATAAGTCATTAGGAATAATCCGCGAACTCTTGCTTGCAGGTTTTCTTCAGTTAAAGATTTTATCTCATCTTTTACAATAGATTTTATTTGATTTAAAGTTTCATCCACAACTGGTTGGATGCTAACATTGCCAAATTTTATTCCAAGATTATTAATTAAAATTTCCGAATCACTTATACTTCCGTTGCTTGAATATTTTGAGGGCAACAGAATTACCTTAACATTTTCTGCGCCTAATGCATCAACTGCAATACAAGTTACAAGTGCGGAATCAATACCACCGCTTAATCCAACTAAAACTTTTTTAAATCCCAACTTGCTGCAATATTCTTTTAAACCAAATACAAGTGAGTTGTAAACTTCTTCTTCAAAACTTGCTTCACATTTTTCAATAGGTGTATATTCTGATTTCGTATCAAACAAAATAAAATCTTCAGCAAATGCTTTGCCCTGTTTAACCAGATTACCTTTTGAATCTAAACACATACTTGCGCCATCAAAAATTAAATCTGTTTGAGCGCCGACACAGCAAACATACGCCAAGGGAATCTTATCTTTTTTGGTTAGTACTGATAACATTTTTTTTCGGTCAGCTCGTTTGCCGTACGAATATGGACTTGCAGAAATGTTAATCAAAAAAGTTGCATTTTGATTAATCAAATCTTTTACCGGATCTTTATGATATCTCCTTCGATACCAGTAATCAGCATCATTCCAGATATCCTCACAAATAGATATACCAAGTTTTTCACCTTTGAAATCAAAAACTAAAACATTCCCGGCTGAATCAAAATATCTCATTTCATCAAACACATCGTAATTTGGAATTAATGTCTTGTGTTGTACAAACTGAATCTTCCCATCAAAACATAAAATTGCGGAGTTATGAATATCAGTTCCAACATTATCGTTGTCTTCTGTTATCGCACCAAATAATAATCCTACGCTTTTTGTTTGTTCTGCAATTTCTTGCGCAGCTTTATTTACAGCTTTTCTAAATTCAGATTTTTCAACTAAATCTAAGGGTGGGTAGCCAACAAGTGAAAGTTCAGGAAAGATTGCAAGATCAGCATCAGCCTCGATAGCTTTTTTGTATCCATCTAAAATTTTTTGCTTGTTATATTCAATGTTTCCAATTATCGGATCGATCTGGCAAAGTGCTATTTTCATAATAAGATTTATCTAAATAATTATAAAAGTATTGCAACTAAAATAAGGTAAGTTTTATTTAATGCAACCTCACACCAATCCAAAATTATATTGCATGATTGAACAAATTTAATTATGATCTTAAAAGATAATTATATGAATGTAGAGATTTGTTTAGCAGTGGTAGATTTAAATAAGCTATTTCATAAATTCTTGAACGGGAACTCCAATTTCATTAATTATTGCACGCACAGTTCCCTTCCTAATGTTTTTGCCGCGATAATGTGGGACAGGAACAGCTTTTCCATCAACATCTCTAACCCAAAGTTCGTGCGAGCCTTTACCTTGTCTGTAAAACCTAAACCCAAACTTTTTTAATCGAATTGTAATTTCCTGATAACTTAATTCCCGAAGTTTTGACATAATCAAAAACCAACAGGAATAGTAAAAGCGAGTCGGGAATTTTTAGTAAAATTGAATTCATTGAAACCAATATTTTCATTTCGTTCTTTACGGTATTGCAAAATCATCTTGGCGACCTCGACACAATTAAATATCGCTTCTTCGATAGTATCGCCCTCACCAAAAGCACCTTTTAAACCTGAAATTTTAGCAAGATAACCATCATCATTTTTTTCTAATTCTACAGATAATAATAAAGTATTGTCTTTCATCTAATCCTCGTTTCTAATTAGTTCAAATATAAGAAATTTGAATGAAGTTATTAAATCAATTTATTGATATGATATTTGAGTTAAACAAATCTTACATTTTTTGACCTAACTAATTCAAAAAAAATAGCGAGATATATTCGAGAATATATTAACCTGCTTTTTTAGAAAGTTGTATATATTTAATGTATGAATAAATGGAAATAAGGTTGAAGAATAAAAGAGCTATCGATAGTGGAAACAACCATACAATTCAAATTTCCCAAAAGCTTGAGTTAATAGATAAAAACTTACCTAATGCTGAAGTTGACAAATTAATTATTATTGAACTAATCATACCAAAATGGAGTTTGCTTATTAAAAGTTTGGATAAATTTTCAAATGATTTTATGACTAAAAGAATACAACCTAAACTTGAAAAAAGGATGAAGTTCTAATTGAATAGAAAAATATCCCCCCATTCACCGATTCCACTCGCCCGAAAATAAACTAATCATCCCACTTTTAACAAGCACTTACCGCTGTTACTATAAAATAAGCCTTCGATGTATTTCATCGCTATAATTGCAACAGAAATTATAGATAGAAAGGAGTTCTGAAAATGTACAAGAAACTTTATCGTTCGGTTACGGACAAAATGCTTGGCGGTGTTTGCGGAGGTTTGGCAGAATATTTTGCTATCGATCCGGTTATTGTAAGATTGATTTTTGTTCTTGCAGTTATCTTTGGAGGCAGCGGAATTATAGCATACATTATTCTGTGGATAATTATTCCCCAAAAGCCATACATAATTACACCATTTAATACCGAACAGCCAAGACAGGATTCAAGTTTAGGACAAAATCCAGATGGCAAGAAAAGTGATAACTCTCAATTCAATATGAATGTAAGGTTTGATAAACCAAAAAATAACAGAAGCATTTACGCAGGTGCATTCTTAATATTTTTGGGCGGAATATTTCTTTTAGATAATTTTGTTCCGCATTTTCACTTTGGTGATTTTTGGCCTTTAGTTCTTATCGGATTAGGCTTTGCAATCATTTTAAATTCTAAAAATAAATCTGTTAACGAGGTAAGACAATGAAAACTTCAAATATATTTTGGGGTGTGTTCTTTATAGCTATCGGCGGACTTGTTCTGCTTGGTAATTTAACTTCACTGCAATTTACCTGGAACTCCGCCTGGAAGTTTTGGCCAGCAGTTTTAGTTTTGATTGGAGTTTCAATCTTAGTCAAAAATCAAATTGGTAAAGGCATTGTTGCAGGATTAGCGGCATTAGTTTTAGCATTAACAATTTATGCTTCAATCAGTGCAACATCAAATCTTTTTGATGATGATTTTGAAATTCATTTTGGAGATGGTACAGCGGTATTTGATACAACTTACTTTTCACAAGAATATTCGGATTCAATCAAAACTGCAAAATTACAATTCAGCGGCGGCGCAGGCGGATTTAAAATGCTTATGCCGACTGAATTGTTGGCGGATTTTAAAACCGAAGGATTAAAAGGAAATTACATATTAAAAAGAAATGATTTCGGAACGCATACCGATCTTGATTTTGAGATGAAAGGCAACACAGTAAATCTAAAAAACAAAGGCTATAAAAATTCAGTCGAAATATCTTTGAATGCTAATCCGGAATGGGAACTTTTCTTTGATGTTGGCGCTTCTACACTTAATTTAGATTTAACGCCGTACAAAGTAAGTATGTTAGATATTGATATGGGCGCAGCAGCATTATATGTAAAGTTTGGTGATCTATCCGATGTAACAAGAATGAAAATAGATGCAGGCGCTTCGGATATGGATATTTTAATTCCTGATTCCGTCGGTTGTGAAATAAATTCTGATGACGCTCTCTCAAGTAAGAATTACGAAGGATTTAAAAAAATAAATCATAATATATATCGTACAGATAATTTTGATTCATCAACAAAAAAAATATTTATAGAAATAGATTGCGGCGTTTCATCAATTGATGTGAAGAGGTATTAAACCAAAGTGGAGTCCACCTCAAAGGTGGCCTCCACTTAAATCCTAAAATAAATATACTATTAGCTTTTTCTTTATCCTTATGTTCTCTTACTCGTTCCTTATTCGTTATAACCGTTTCGGCTTCCACAAATGTTTATCCAATCTAACGCATCCGTTTTTATCAAACTCAACACCTTCGCTGCGCAAAAGTTCTTCCATTAGATTTGGGTCACCAAAATGTATTTTACCAGTTAGTGCGCCAAATCTATTTACAACTCTGTGTGCAGGAATATCGGGACCACATCCATTTAAAGCCCACCCAACGGTTCTTGCAGATGAACGAATGCCGCAAGCTTCCGCAATATCACCGAAAGTAGAAACTTTCCCATGAGGAATCTTTTTAGTTATTCTATAAACCTTGTTAAAAAAATCTTGTTTTTCTTTTGCAGGATTTTTTTTCTTTTTTGGTTTTACTTTGACTTTTTTATTCATCTTCATTTGCATTTAGATAATTATTAAAATAATTTCAAAAGTAAAATCAGAATAAAATTTTATTATGGCAAGTATAAAACGACAACTAAAAAAATATTATGCTTGGATAAGGGAACTTTTCCGCTTCTGTCCAATCAGCAAACTAAAAGTTGATAAAGAAAATTTGTTTCTTGTTTGCGGTCATCGCGGCTCGCCCGTTAATGAACCGGAAAACACAATTCCTTCTTTTGAACGGGCATTGCACGAAGGAGTAAATTCATTAGAAACTGATATTTGTGTAACAAAAGATAAAGAAGTAATTCTTTGGCATGATTGGAATCCTGATGAACTTGTTGCGTTAATTCGTGAAAGTGGAATAGAACCAGATGTTTCTTACATGCCTTATATTCCTGCTCCATTTAGTGGTTTTAGAAATAAAATTAGTGATTTAACACTCACAGATTTTAGAAAAAATTTTAATTTTGTAAAAAAGGGTTTATCAGATCCGGTTAATGCACACATCCCAACATTTAAAGAATTTATTGAATGGTTAAAATATAAACCACAAATAAAATATGTTTTTTTGGATATTAAAGTACCGAAAGAAGAAAAAGAATTAATAATTGTTATTCTCAATCAGCTTGATGAATTAATTAAAGAGTTTAATCCAACAACAAAATTTATTATTGAAACTTTTTATCCCGAAGTTTTGGAAACTGCTAAAAATAAATATCCTGATCTTATTTACAGTTTAGATGTTGAAATTCCTCCAGGCTTTATTTTTCTTCCACGCATACATAGCACAGTAAAAGTTGCCGCAAAAAATCAAAATAAAGTTGCAATAATCATGCGCCCAAGACAGACTACTATTGCTGGTTGGATAACGTTTAGACGTATAATTTGGTATGATGTGAGAAGACGATTACGTTTGAATAAAAAATCCGAAACATCAAAAATAGATTTTCTAATCGGCGCTACAATAAATGATAAACGCGAAATGGAATGCTTAATTAAAAGCGGCGTCAACGGAATACAAACCGATTATCCAAGGAGATTAACAAATCTTGCAAAGATATATAAACTTAAAAAAGAATAATTAATTCTGGCTAAACTTAAGTAAGAATGCCTTAATAAATCTATTTATGTCACCATCCATTACGCCCTGAGTATCAGAAGTTTCTTCATCTGTTCGATGATCTTTAACCATATTGTATGGATGAAAAACATAAGACCGAATTTGGCTGCCCCATTCTATTTTCATTTTGCTTTTTTCAACTTCATCTAAAGCGGCATTTTGTTTTTCCAATTCAAGTTGATAAAGTTTTGATTTTAAAAGTTTCATTGCGTTAACACGATTTTGTGCTTGCGATCTTTCACTCTGACATGCTGCAACCAAACCTGTTGGAATATGCGTAAATCGGACAGCAGTTTCAACCTTGTTAACATTCTGTCCGCCTTTACCACCGGAGCGATAAGTATCAACACGTAAATCAGCCGGGTTAACTTCGATTTCAATTGTATCATCCACTTCGGGAATAACAAAGACAGAAGCAAAAGATGTGTGTCGTCTTTTATTAGAATCGAATGGTGAAATTCTAACCAAACGGTGAACACCATTTTCAGCTTTTAAATAGCCGTAAGCGAATTCACCTTCGACTTGAACTGTTGCAGATTTTATTCCTGCTCCGTCACCATCAAGAATATCGATTAAAGTCATTTTAAAACCATTCTTTTCACCATATCGTAAATACATTCTGAGCAGCATATCAGCCCAATCTTGCGATTCTGTTCCACCTGCACCGGAATGTATGGTTAAGATGCAATTTTTATTGTCATCTTTTCCGCTGAGCATGTTCTTAAATTCTGCTGCTTCAATTGTAGTATCAAGCGCTTCAAGTTCTTTAGCAAGATCATCAGAAAGCGATTCATCATTTTCCATCTGTGCGATTTGAATAAATTCATCAACGCTATCAGCTTTTTTATTTACAACTTTCCAAAGTTCCACCCACGATTGTAACGTTTTAATTTCCTGTAAAATCTTTTGCGCACCCATTTGATCGTTCCAAAAATCAGGAGCTTCAGTTTTCTTGTGTAATTCCTCTATTTTAAATTCTTTACGATCAACGTCAAAGATAACTCCGCAAATTATTTACACGGATCTTATACTTATTAAGAGTTTTTATTTCTTCATCGAACATGGTTGCTCCCTAATTTTATTCTGTTTCAATTTCCATTCTTAAAAGTGCTGCAGCAAGAGTTTTACCTTGGGCATCGTGT